>JACPAL010000011.1 GCA_016180855.1 Deltaproteobacteria bacterium
CTGATGTTAAAAAGAGTCCCCATTCTTCTGCTGTTTCTCTGCTCCGGCCTCTTGATCCAGGAGCACGATGCCTCTGCGCCACCCCCTGTTATATCAGATCAAGCACGAACCAGACCGGTGAGGGTGGAAGAGACAGCGGTAGGGCCGATAGGGAATGCGACTCAGAGATACAACCAGCGTCCGGGTCTTCAATTTGAGATCAAACCGCTCGGCCCCCCGAACGAACCGGCCCTCAATGGGGGAATCGGTAATGGCACGGCAGACGCCTATTTCTGCAGCGGGACTGATGAGGCGATTGCGTACAAGCGACTGACCGGACTTGCGCTCGGTGATGCAAGCCCGAATAATCACAATGGCTCCAACGAAGGGGGCTATCAATTCTACCTGATCAACGACCGTTGTCAGTCAGAGGGGGTCTGTGGCGAAATCCTTGCGAGCGATACCTGTCATCTGGTTGGTATTCCGACGCATGCAACGAACTGCCATCCGTGGGGAGTAAAGAAGGCATGGGATGCCACTATTTACCAAAGTAACTATGGGGGTCCTTCTTCACCAAGTCACTCGAGTCATGAGGGATGGCAGGGGAGAAACTTTATCGATGACGATTACGGCTTTCTCTTCAGTCGTCATCTCATGCAGCCGGTCCCCTGTTCCTCCTGGCTCCATTATTATGAGAGTCCGGGTTCTTCTGCATCCCACGGTATTGGAACCGTTCCCGATGAGCGCTTTAGATCAACCTCTACGGACCCCTATTTGGATCTCCCCCACAGCAGACAACACCTCCAATGGGGTTTTACCTGTGGCGTGATTGCGGGTCAGGATGGTTATAAGAACCCCCTCTTTCATCATGGGCTCCCCTCCGCACCAACCCCCTACGCGATGGAGGGTGAGCGCAAGGATCATTACAAGACATTGTTGGCGTTGGCGAAAAATCAGTTAGCCGAGAAGATTGCGAACGGGACCTACGGCGATCTCTATCATGCCTCTCTGGATACAAATCAAAAAGAGGCGCGGGAGATTGTCGTGACGATCTGGAATATCCTGGGAAAGATGCTCGATCGGATCCCGGGGGATTGTGCGGGAGAGGGATGTAGCATGCTCCGCTTTTGGGCGGAGGTGCTGCAGGGGAATGTTGTTGCAATGAAATGTTGTCAGACAGCAGAAGGGTCGATTATTGAGTTTCAGCCGGACGAAAACAGGATCTGTTTGAGTGGAGAGATTTGCAATGACTGTCAGAGTAAGAGGGCGAGCAACTCTCATCCGTTCTACAACATCGGACCGAAGGAGACCGGCGACGCGTGTCGTCCCTCTTACGGGATCATGGGAGACTCGACAGACGGCGGTCTCTTCGAATCCCTTTATGGCACCGACCGTGGTCATGAGATCATTATTGAAGAGAGTACTGAAGTCATCGAACCGACGTCCGGTTCTTCGGGCGGCGGTAAATCGGGGCCTCTGATCCGTCGGGATCCGACGATCATTCAGGAAGAACACCTGAGATCGCGGATCGGGGGGAGGGTCCCGTCCGATGGTTACAGCCCGGTCATTGTTTCACTGCTCGCGCATCAGCTCGTGCATGCCTATTACCTGGAGAAACTTGAGGAGAACAGGCTTGAGGACTGGCCCCTGACACCGGAGGCGGTTGACGAAGAGGAGATCGCCGTGATGACTCAGGCGATTGTTTATGACCAACTTTGCGAGCTCGGTTATTGTCCCAATGAATTCTCTATGCAGAAGAAGGAATTTATCCGTTCGGTCACGGAAACCGGTGGTGAAGTGACGTCGATGACCGCCGGGATGAGGTTTTCTTATCCTAATGTTTGCCGTGGTTATAACCGGACCTATCTCGGCCCGTTTTGTGCGAATATGTTCAATATCGCAAGGACGCTCTCTGTAGAACGGAATCCGACCTATGCGAGGATGCTTGCGGGGTGGCATTCGCTCGCGCCGACGCTGGGTCATCCAAGTCTGATGACACTGAATGGTGTCGAGAGGGAGTTTGCCCTCCCGCTCGCTGACTCTGGTGGGAGATTCGTGACACCACAGGAGCCCTCCCGAGAGAGCCGGTCTCTCGACACAACGCCGTCTGGCCTGATGCAGAGGATGCGAGAGACCCAAGTCGTGCCCCCTTCGGCAACACCGGCACCCGTACCACCGGTGATGACGCCGGGAAATTCCGCTGTGCCGATCGTGAATCCAGCCCTCCCCCGAACGATGCCGCAAGAGCCGATGAGGCGAGGAGGGATGAAGAGATAAATGGGAAAAACTTATCCTGCTATTGTCGGATTTCTCTTGTTCATGGTTGGTCTTCTCAACCCTGTTTATGCACTCCCCTCAATGGCCGATATGCGCGATGCGGTGAGTCGGGTTGCTGAAGGCCTCGGGCTGGTCTCTCTTATTGAATCCGATGAGCGTTGCCATACCGAAGAGGTAAAATCATTTAATAGGAGTGATCCCGTCTTGAGTGGGGAGTGCCACCGTGTCGTCTGTGGCCCAAACTTTTGGGGGAAATCCGCGCTCGATATCTGTTGTGAAGAGGAACCGGTTGTCGAGGGGGAGATCACCTACAAGCGCTGTCAGATGCGGCATCCGAAGGAGGAGAATGCGCGTGAGGCGTGGAACGAGGTGCAAATCCAGACCGACGGTCCGATCGGGGGGTGTGGAAACTGGAGGTACATGTTCGATGAAGAGGGGGATGGGACGTATGGTCAATTGGACCTGCCCGATCCGATCGAGTTTCTGATCCCATCCGCATTCGCTGTTACGGATAATTCACTGACGGCAGACCAGTGGGATGAGGCACGACGATCTGACTTTACTGTCTACTTCCAGGAGCTCGCGAATCGGATCAATGAGGCACTAGAGACTGAGGATCCGAATGAAGTGGGCGAACCGGGCTCCGAGTTCAGGATGTATGTCGAGGACACACTCGATACGGCCTTATTTTTAGCCTTCATCCTCGATCCGACCGAGACGACCCCTTGCCCCGGTACTTGGGAGTCGCTCTGCACTATCCTCTCTCCTCCAACGGTCAATCCTGGAAATCACTTTTTTCCAACTTGGTCATTACCAGCCTGCATTCCGGGTGCGTCTTCTTGTACGCTCGCTGGGACGTTTGCATTAAATAGTATCAGGTTTATTCCGGACCTGAGGATAACAGACAGGGAGACGTTGGCCCGGGGCCTTGTGATGGAGCTTGGTGCCCATGAAATGGGACATGTCCTGTATGATTGGATCAATGAACTCTACAAAGCCCCCCTTTTGCTGAGCCCCATTCCTGTTCGAGAGATTAAATATTCAAGAAATCCCGTGATCAATTATGAGAATGAGGCAGAGGCAATACAGATTGGCGCTATTACAGAACACTTCCTGACTGCACCTCAGCGATCCGATGCCTCGCTTTTTGGTGCCGATAACCCGGTACCTGCTTCTCTGATTCGAAGAAGTCAGAGGGTTTTCCAACTCCTTCGGAATGGAGAGACCTCTCTTGCACGGGTGAGTACGATGTCTGACAGGGTCTATCTTTCCTCGTTTTTCTACTCTGCCCTTTCAGAGTTTCAGCGGGAAGAATTTGACAGCGCGTGTCCTTCTTGTTCCTCGGGCCCCGGCAGAGACGCCGCTGCCTGCGAGAGTTGTTTCATGGAGAGAATTCTCCAAGAACTCGACAGGCTCGGGATCACACTCCAGACCCTGGAAGATGATCTTTATATTATGGGAGGTCCGTTCGGGCTGAACGGAGTGCCTTCCTCCTATGCCGGGGAGAGTCAAGAGTTGAGAAGAAGGGTTGCGACGGTCCATCCGTTATTGGTCCATGACACCGCCGCGAGCCCGGATACGGGTGGCCCTGTCGGTACAACAGGGGAGGCGGCAGAGGCCCCTCCGAGGGATTATAGTTGGGACGAACCCGGGAATATCGGGGGGGAGGCGAATTCCGACGCCTGGTCCGGTGATGAGGAGCAACTGCGCGCTTGTATCACCGATTTTTATTTCAATCAGATCCATGCAGGAACAGCGGGTGAGATGGCGATCCCTGCCGAGTGTTACCAATACTGCTGGAATCGCGACTTTGAACTCTGTGAGCCGCTTCGGGTCAATGATCTGTACAACAATTGTTCCCCCTCAAACCTCGATCGGAATTGTGAAGCGGCGTTAAGAGAGCAACGGTTGGCCGATTGCGCCACAAACCCCGGTGCCAGTTTTTGTGACGGTCTTTGTGAGGAGGAATCGGCGCGCGGTGTTGGGATTATCCCAGAATTTTGCCGGCCGGTCTGTGAGTCTACGGGCGGTCAGGGCTATTGCGCCACCTACTGCAGTGATACTCCATCGATGTCGATCTGTAACACGCGTTGCCGCGCGGACAGGGATCAGGGTTATTGCGACAGGAGTTGTTTGACGTATTTTACGGAGAGTTATTGTGTCCCGTACTGCGAGGCTAATCACCGTCGTCAATTTTGTGATTCTCTTTGCGCCGCAGATCGTAACCACGGCTTCTGTGATACTCTTTGTGAAGAGCAGAGCGGATCATGGTGCGATGAAAACTGTGCCGATCGCCATGCCAGAGGTCTCAGCCTGCCCGGTTACTGTGATCACATCTGTGAAAGGGGATGGGAACGATCCTGGTGCGATGGTGAGGAGGAAGAGGGAACCCCCGGTGATTCGGGGGGAGGGGAGAGTGGATCAGGGGGGGATGATACTATTTTTGAAGGAATCCGGTGTGGGGTTAGCTGGACCAGTCGGGAGAACTACACAATCTGGGAACATTATGCCGGTACAAGTTGTTACCCTTATGTCGGCCCCGTCCGTTGTTGTGCCAGTCCTCCGACCGAATGGATTGACTTTCTCAACGCCTTTGGAGAGTTCTGTCTTCGCGATGGCCCCGACTTAAGATGTGACGACAGGGATTTTTGTGGTTGTGGTATTGCCAGCTCACTTCCATCATCAGCAGGTTGTTGTACGAGAGCGAATGATGGCTTCAGGGCAGTTCATAGCTGTTACTCGGATCCCTCTCTGGCCGGTGTGGTGAACATACAAGGTTGTGTCTGTGTCGGTGAGTCCTATTGTAGTGAATGAGGGAGGAGGAACGATGGGTCAGAGGGTCTTGAATTACTTGATCTCCATGATGATCTTGTTGGTCTCACCTGCGGGCTCCGCCGGTTCCGATCTAATAGTGAACTGTTTGGGAGACCGCCTGCCTCTATCACTCCGACATGAAAAGGCGTTGAGCTCCGATTTAGCCAAAAACATTCACCCCCTGACTCCGGAACCAGGAGGTACATCGGAATATTCCACGAGAATTGTGTCAGAGGTCTTCTCCACCCCTGAACGATTTGAAGGTCTTCTCCACCCCTGAACGATTTGATCGCGTCAAGGCAATTATTGAAGAGAAATGGGAGATAAAGATGAAAGAAACAGCGCGCGGAGGGAGTGCCCAAAAGGAGAACAAGCTCAAAGCGGCTAAGGCAGGGGAGGAAAAAGTTC
Organism: Deltaproteobacteria bacterium; assembly: GCA_016180855.1. Lineage (NCBI taxonomy): Bacteria > Pseudomonadati > Myxococcota > Myxococcia > Deltaproteobacteria bacterium. The sequence continues at coordinate 5,479 of JACPAL010000011.1, forward strand.
AAAAGGGGCAGGAGAAACTTCCACCCCATCCCAAGAATCTCCCTGCCTTTCGCCAAGCCAAGGGTCAGAATGAAGGTAATGGCTGCTTTTTGATCCTGGAATCATATCAATATAACTTCAATACAAAACGTTGGGTCGAAAAAACAACACTGAAAGTCATCAAGACTGAATAGCAAAAACAGCTTTTATTCAAAGACTCCAGGCTGAGATCAGGTCAATCCCATCACCCAGCGGAAGATTTTTTCGGGAAGTTGAGATCAATTTTCTTGAACCCAAGACGAGAGGTAAGGCTTTTTTCGATCTTTTTTGAACGGGTTTTTCCAGCGATTTGAAAAGGCCGGCTGGATGACCCTCTGTCAGTTTTATTTCAGCAACGTGCAGTTTGTCTCCTGCCTCTTCCACGAGGTCGATCTCTTCTCCTTCACGCGTTCGCCAAAAGAAGAGAGAGGGATCTTTGCCAGAATGCCAATACCCCTTGATAATTTGCGAAACGACCCAGTTCTCAAAAAGGGCGCCGGCCATTGGGCCTTGCAGGGCTGTTTTCGGATCGTTCCATTTCAGGAGATGGGTGATGAGCCCCGTATCGAGGAAGTAAACTTTCGGGGTTTTGACCTGGCGTGATGTCAGATTCCGGTAATAAGGGGAGAGGAGGGTGATTTGAAAACTCCTCTCCAGGATCGTGAGCCAGGATCGGATCGTCGGTGTCTTCACCCCGACGTCAGAGGCGAGGGAGGTCATATTTAATAATTGGGCGGTTCGTGCCGCCAGAAACCTCATAAATTTTTCGAAGAGACCCAACTCCTTGACACCGAGTTGAGAACGGACATCCCGTTCGAGGCAGGTCTGGATATAAGAGATATAATAATCGGCCGTATTTCCGAAGTTGGGTCCCTGTTTCCAGAGCTCCGGTTTGTCACCTTGCAGGATCATAGAGAAAAGTTCTTCAACTCCCCGATCAGTTTCGAAGTTTACCCGGGGGCGTTCAAAAAACGGCGGACGATTCAAGGCGGTTTCGTCTCTGAGGATCTCAGCGAGGTCCAACCCCATCAGTTTAAGGATCACAACCCGCCCCGCCAGCGATTCTTGAACCCCCTCCATCATTGTGAAATTTTGGGAGCCGGTGAGCCAGTAATCTCCCGCTGACTCAATCATTCGAGTTCTCTTTGCATCGACTGCTATTTTGAGATACGGCAATAGCTGCGGCGCATATTGGAACTCATCAATCAGTACCGGTGGTGGGTACCTTTCCAGAAAGAGTGTGGGGTTTTCGCTGGCTAGGGTCCTGTTTTCCAGATCATCGAGGGTGACAAAGCGACGATTCGGTTCGACATAGCGGAGAAGAGTCGTCTTTCCGGCCTGCCTTGGGCCAGTTAACATCAGGATGGAGAACTTTTTTGAACAGTCTTTAACATACTGAACCAGCTTCCTTTTTATAAACATATGACAATTATAAAGTATCATCTTATAATTGCAAAGCTAAAATTTTTTGATTTTTGGACCCAGACTCTGACGGTCAGTCCTGCTGAAATCTGGCAAAAAGTTCCTGATAATTGGGCCTCTCCCGGATCAGTGCATCAATAAATTCATGAAAGGGTTCTACGCCTGGATCGGTCGATGTATACTCTCGGACACGCAAGATCGCTGAGAGAATAAGATTGTGGATTGGGTCGCGGTAGGGGGCGTCAGGTGGTTCCTGATCTTCCGGGATCAGATTCAGGATCGCACGGCGTATCATATCATTCAGCGCGGGATCATGGGTAAAGGTCGCCTCGAGCCGCAGGAATTTCTCGGCAAACCTCGGTGAATCGCTGCAATGATTGGTAACAATCTCCCTCAATGTCTCTTTTGCCTCACTCCCACCGATATGGTGCAGATCGTCCATGACCTGCAGGATTTGTTCCTCTGTCCGGCAGTTGGGGAGTGACTTTTTTATGATCGGGAGGTATTTCCAACCTGTTTCCCTTTCCGTGCGTGGGGCAGCCGTGTGGACCTGATCCTTTACTGGAAAATCGAATTCACCAAGATTGAAGCAGATGTCGGTGCCAAGGAGTGGTATCACCTCTGCCTGCAACGCTTCACCAAGGGGGTTCTTCCGATCATAGTCAATAAGGAGTTGCAACCGACCGGGACGGCTTAGGTTTCGGACCTCTTTTCCTCTTCTGCGGACAAACGAGGCAAAGTCATTCTCAAATCGGTGAGGACGAACTCGGGCAAGGCGATCTTTCAGGGCTGATAGCCGGTCCTCAGTGATAACGGTCGGTCGAGCTTCTGCCGGATCGTCTTCATGGCGACCTCTGAAATGAAACCATGTCGCCGCCAGACCGACGGTCACGGTCAATAATGATAGGGGAGAGGTCAGGGATCTCACCCTGTTGGTATCGGTTAAAAATCAATAGAGTTGCTGGTTGCCCCAAAGTTTCAGAAACATTTCAGGCCGTCTGCCGATAATGCCGGTAAGTATATGATTTCTGCACCTCAGTCACCTTTTAATGACCTCCTGGGCGTTGCTGACCGGGTTCTGGACCTCTTTTCCTTTGCGAGTGATGATCGGACGGCCGTCAAAGTGAATGTTGTCCGTCTACTTCGATTAAGGGACGAATTTTATGTCGATCACTCTATTGAGGGGGCAACCGTCTCCACTCTTGGCGATGAACCACTTGGGAAGGTAGGAAAGAATCTCTTTCGGCTTGCTGAAGAGGAGGCGCTTCAGGATGATACCGTCTCTTTTCGACTCGGGGCACAAACCGATTGTAACTTAAGGGAGTTGGCCCATTATGGCCGTTCCTCTTTTCAATGTCGTAAATTATCTCTGAAGCCTGATGGAACGGTTCAGGGGACCTTTGAAATATGGTCTCGTGGACAGATGCGGTATGCCAAAACCCATTTCACAGGGAGTCAGTTCTCTTTTCCGCGAACGGAGGAGGGGATTGAGGCGGTCAAAACATTTCAAAGAGACCTTTACGATGAAATCGCTGCAACTCGATCTGCCTGGTACCGTGCTCAGACATGGATGAGACTCAAGGTGGTGAGACATCCGATCGTCATGACGGGCAGTCTTGCCATTTTAGTGGTCCTTGTGGGGACCAAAACGCTTTTTCCTTCCGAAATTTCAGAAAACATTTGACGAACGGTTCGAATCCTTTATAATTTTCAAAGTCCAACATGGTTCAGTCTAATGTGAAAGAACTTCCCGTACGGGTTGTACCGGAAATTGAGCCCCAAAAAATTCTCCCCAAGGAAAAAGAGTGGAAGGTGGAGGATTCCATCCAGCTTTACAACATCGAAAACTGGGGTTCCGGTTATTTTTCCGCCAATGAAGCGGGGGAGGTTATCTGCCTCCCCTCGCCGCAGGAGCCGATCAAGTTTTCTGTCATGGAAGTTGTGAGGGAGGCGAAGAAGAGGGGACTGACCTTTCCGTTGCAGATCCGTTTTCAGGATCTATTGCGTCATCGCGTCAAGGCGATCAACCTCGCCTTTCGAAATGCGATTGAGGATCATCATTACCCCGGTGCTTACAAGGGTGTATTCCCGATCAAGGTGAACCAGTTACGAGAGGTTGTAGAGGAGATTCTCGATGCAGGGCGGGAATTTCACCACGGACTTGAGGTTGGCAGCAAACCAGAACTCGTTGCCGCATTGGCCATTAATGACAATCCCGAGAGTCTGATTGTTTGTAACGGTTATAAGGATAACCACTTTATCCGTCTGGCGCTGACCGGGATCAAGGTCGGTCGAAGAATCATTCTGGTTGTGGAAAAGGCAGACGAAATCGAAAGGATTGTCCAGGTTGCCAAAGAGCTCGAGGTTGATCCGGTGCTCGGTATCCGTCTGCGTCTTGCGACGAAGAGTTCCGGAAAATGGGCGACGTCGTCCGGTGAGAACGCCAAGTTCGGTCTGAGCGCCTCCGAGGCGCTCGAGATCTGGGAATATCTCCAGGAGAACAAGCTCGATCATTGTCTCAAGATGATCCATTTCCATATCGGCTCGCAGGTTCCCGACATCATGCATATCAAACAGGCGGTTCGTGAGGCGGCTCGCTACCACGCGAAATTTGTCCAGTTGGGCGCCAAGCTTGAATATCTGGATGTCGGTGGGGGACTCGGCATCGATTATGACGGGAGCGGAACCGCTTTTCACTCCTCCACCAATTATACGCTTGAGGAGTATGCCAGTACGATTGTCTACAACGTGAAAGATGTCTGCGATCAGGAGAAGGTTACTTGCCCGACAATCGTCTCCGAGAGCGGACGTGCAACGGTTGCCCATCACACCATTTTGGTTGTCGAGGCGTTTGCCAATGTCGAGAAGACCCATCGCTCCAAACTGATCGATATTGTCGATCTGGAGAAGGAACATAAAATTATCCACGACATTCTCGCGTTGAAGAGAAAAATGCCCCACAAAAAGAAACTGATGGAGGTCTATCATGCCCTCCAGCAGATTCGTGAGGAGGCGAACCGACTTTTTGATGTTGGACTCCTCGACCTCGTCACGAAGGCGAAGGCGGACTACCACTACTGGCAGATCTCCCAGCAGATTGTGAACCGCTTTCTGCAAAACGGGCGGGTTCCGGAAGAGATCCAGGAGCTCTCCAAGACGCTCAATGACCAGTATGTCTGCAATTTCTCTATCTTCCAGTCGCTCATGGACAACTGGGCGATCGACCAGCTGTTTCCGATTATCCCGTTGCATCGGCTTGATGAGGAACCGAAGAAGCGGGCAAAACTCGTCGACATTACCTGTGATTCCGAGGGACAGATCGACGCCTTCATTGATATCCAGGAGGAGGCTCAGGAGTATCTGCCGGTCCATCCGATCCGAAAAGGACCGTACTATCTTGGGATTTTTCTGATTGGGGCGTATCAGGATATTATGGGGGACCAGCATAACCTCTTTGGTCGAACGAACGAGGTGCATGTCTTTCATGACCCGGAGGAGCAGTCCGGCTTCTACCTGGAGGAGGTGATCCCCGGCTCCAGCGTAGAGCAGGTGCTCCATAACACCCAATATGATTCCAATGAACTTATAAGGAACTTCAAGCGGCTGGTCGATGATGCAATCAAAGAAGACCGGATCAAGCCGTCGGTCGGGATGTCGTTCGTGGACGATTACCGCAAGGCACTTCTCGATTATACGTACCTCTCCGACGGGCAGTTCTAGTTTTTTTTTGTGTTGTTTATCCGATCCTCGGCAATTTTCAGGGCAATACGGGGTGTAGAACGGTTCTCTCTACGTGATTCCTCGAAAATTTTGGTCAATGTCTCCGCAATCTTCGCCGTCTTTCTTCGAGCCTTCTCTTCCTGATAGCCATCCAGTTCGGCAAAGATGTTGATAATTCCACCGGCGTTGATCACATAATCAGGGGCATAGAGGATATTTTTATCGTGGAGCAGATCACCGTCCCGCATCTCATCCAGGAGTTGATTGTTCGCACCGCCGGCGATGACCGGGGCTTTAAGTCTCTCGATCATTCCGGCATGAATGCCCCCTCCCAGGGCACAGGGGGAGAAGACATCCGCCTCGACGTCAAGAATCTTTTCCGGTGAGACGACAGTTGCCCCAAGCGTTGTTTCGGCCCTTTTGGCATTTTCGGGATGGATATCACAGACAACGAGTCCTGCCCCTTCCTGATGCAAATGTTTAGCCAGCCCGTAGCCAACATGACCCATTCCCTGGATCGCAAAGGTTAACCCCTTGAGGCTCTCCTTCTGCCACTTGAAACGGACCGTTGCCTTGATCCCCTCGTAGATTCCATAGGCGGTCATGGGAGAGGGATCATCGCTCCCTCCCGAGGCATAGGAACGACCACCGACAAATTTTGTCTCTTGTGCAATGATTTCAAGATCGTCCGTCGTTGTTCCGACATCCTTTGCGGTGATATAACGACCCTCGCGTGAGGCAACAAAACGACCGAACGCCTTCAACAGCCCAGGACTCTTTTCACTTCGAGGGTCACCGATAATCACCGCCTTGCCACCCCCGAGATCAAGTCCTGAGACAGACGCCTTGTAAGACATAGCGCGAGAGAGCCTCAAGACATCCCGGAGTGCCTCCTCTTTTGAGGCATACGGCCACATCCGAACTCCGCCGAGGGCAGGTCCCAAAACGGTACTATGAATCGCAATAATCGATTTCAACCCCGACGCTGGATCCTCTCCGTAAACAACCTCCTCATGGCCTGTCTCCGTCTCGATTTTTTGGATCATCATCCCCTCTCCTTTTTAGGCGATCTGTTGCTGTGTGACACAATGCACCCCCCCAAAACCGCGGACGAGATCCTTCGAGGGGATCTTGGCGATCCTCCTCCCGGGAAAGAAATTTTTCAAGAGCCGAATTGCCTCATCATCCCTCGGGCTGTCGAAAGAGGGAAGAAGGACGACACCATTCCCAATATAGAAATTGGCGTAGGAGGCCGGCAGCAGACCGCTATCTGACTCAATAGGGGAGGGGGTTGGCAGGGGGATGACGGTCAGAGGACGCCCCTCTTCGCTCTTCATCTCTTGCAGGGTGGCATAGTTCTCTCTGAGCAGCTCGTAGTTTGGGGCTTGCGGATCGTTTTCAAGCGGGGCGACGATCGTTGTTGGGTTCACGAATCGGACCAGGTTATCGATGTGGCCGTCCGTATCATCACCGGAAGGAGTCCCGGCAGGAAGCCAGAGGATGTTGTCGACTCCTAGAAAACTTTTAAGAATTTTTTCGATCTGCCCTTTTTTGAGATTCGGGTTTCTTTTGGGATGAAGCAGGCAGGATTCTGTTGTGATTAAGGTTCCGCACCCGTTGGTTTCGATCGATCCCCCCTCCAGAACGATGCCGGGCCGGAAAAAGGGAAGGGGGACCATTTTTTCGGCAATCCGCGAGGAGACGAGCGCATCCTCGTCCCAAGGGGGCCATTTTTCACCCCACGAATTGAAGATCCAGCCAATAAGACCAACCTCGGAACCTTTTTTGATAAAAGTCGGTCCTGTATCCCGGAGCCAGCAATCGTTTGTCGGTATCTCATGGAGCCGGACTCTACGAAAATTGATATCCGCCTTTTCCAACCTCTCCTGGACCTCCTTTTTCATGGAGGCGTCGTTAACGAGCAGCTGAACGGCCTCGTCGGTATGAAGTGCCTTGATCATCTGAATCCAGATTGAGGGGACGAACTTCTGGCGTCCCTGCCAGGTCTCGGCATTGTGCGGCCAAGCGAGCCAAGTGGCAGCGTGGGGTTCCCATTCGGCAGGCATGTGAAAACATTGGTCTACGGTTGTTAGCATCTCTTCCTCACATAACGCCCCCTTCCACTGTTTTCACGAGACTCACTATCCCCCTCTTACATTAAGAGGGGGGGAGGGGGGTGAGTTATGCATTTAACATTCCTTTAAGAAGGGCCAATCCTTGCGGACCTCGTTAATCCTTGAGAGGTCACATTCGGTAGTGACAACCTCTTCCTTCTCGGGGCTTCCCTTTACTAAAACCCTTCCCATGGGATCCACAACAAATGAACTCCCCCAGAATTCAATGTGGTCTTCCTTGCCAACCCGATTCGTTGCAGCGATAAAGACGCCATTGGCAATCGCATGACCCCTTTGGATCGTGATCCAGGCGTCCAATTCATCTTCCCCCTCACCCCCGACCCCCCTCCCGCGTGGTGGAGAGGGGAGGGAATAACCAATAGCTGTAGGATAAAAAATGATCTGTGCCCCTGCCTTGGCCAACGCCCGTGCCCCCTCAGGGAACCACTGATCGTAACAGACCTGGAGGCCGATTCGGCCATAAGGCGACTCAAAAACGGGGGTGCCGGTATCACCGGGTGAAAAATAGAACGATTCCCCATAGTAGTTTTTAAGATCATTCGGGATGTGGATCTTTCGGTACTTTCCGATAAATTGGCCGTCCGTATTAAACAAAACGGCGGTGTTGAAATACCCCTCTCCTGATTTCTCAAAGAGTGAACCAACTAGGACGATTTTATGGCGTTTTGCGAGGGAGGAGAGGGCCTCGGAGGTTGGCCCAGGGATCGCCTCCGCGAGCTTGAAATGGGCCCGGTTTTCCCTCTGGCAGAAATATTCGGTTCGAAACAGCTCCTGAAGAGAGACAATCTGGGCCCCTCTTTGGACCGCCTCCCCAATCCCCTGGGCCGCTTTTTTGAGGTTTTCCTCGGGGTAGGGGGAGCAGGGGTGTTGGACGAGGCCAACGATCACCCTTTGCCCGCCTGCCTCGTTGTTTTTGGAGGTCTTGTTTCTCATTTGAGGTCAACAAAAATCACACAACCTCTTACCAATCAAGTCGATTCTTAAGACCAGATGTCACCCTCAATAAAAACGGTCATTGCGACCCTCAGTAGTTTAACAGCGACCGGATGTGCCGCCATTTGGCAGGAGAGTCGCGGCAGCGATCAAGATCCAAAAATAACCATTCGAGACTACCTTCGCTCTGACGAGAGAGGTCGTGCGGTTCGTACGATCCGAGGGAGTCTCCTTTATCAATGGGCCGACTCGATTGAGGTTAACTTATCCAGATCCTATCTCCCTTTCTTAGGTTGTGACACCTTTATTCATGACTCTACTCACAGAGGTTTCTCCAATTGCGATAATGGCCCGATCGAAATCCAAGTCACGGCCACCAAGGATGGAAAAAGTTTTTACAAAGAAAGAATATTTTATACGAGTGTTTTTTTTGTTAAGGACTTGCAACAAGTGATAGGGGAACTTGAGGGGGAGGTTCTTCGCAAAAAATGAATCTTTCTCCAGCAGCCTCGAAGATCTTTCAAACAGTAACTCCCATAGCCTTGGGGATCGGTCTCGGGTTTACCGCGAATCATTTTCGGAAGAGACAGAAGGCAATCTCTTCTCAAGGAACGGTCGATAACGATCTGGATCACTTCAGAAAAGGAATGAGAAATTTCGCCATATTTGGCAGTGCGGGAGCCGCCTGCTCGGTCGCCTCCTTGGGCGTTTTCACGGTTGGTCATGGTCTCTTTCAATCGGCAAGACTCTTCAGGCGTATACCGCCCATCGATTTTGCCATTCTGATGGGTCATACCCGTATCGTACAGCTTTTACCCCCACGAACGCTTCTTTTGCTCGGAGCTATCACAGGAAAAATCGGACTTCTTGCCTTCCTGCTAACGGAGGGAGAGATCTTTAACAAGATATCATTTTTTATCTTTGGGAGTGGTCTTGGCCTCTGTTTGGGCGGTCTCACAATTCATCCCGTTCTATTCCGATCCGCCCTGCCGTTGACCCTTGTTTTGAGTGGTACCTTGATAGGCACCTTTGGTTTATTTGGGTGGCTCGGTTCATCAGATGTTTTGTTAAGAGAACGTCATGGAAAATAAAAAAAGGAGAACAATATGAAAGGACTCATCTTGCCGCTCGGCGTCTTTGCAACAGGTATCCTTGCCAGTGCCTGTTGTGGTGAGCCAGAACCTCAGAAAAAGGAACCGCCGAGTAGCAACTGTAACAACGATCCGAAAATCACCATGGTCGGGTTTGATTGTCATCGCGATATGGATGGAGGCTCCGTGAGGCTACTCTTGCAGAGAAGCCCTCTCTACTCCCGCGCCACTTCAATGAGGGTGAGTTTTGACGCTTATTCAGGGGAACGTTTTAGCAACGTAAGCCTTAGCAGGCTTGATATGGCCGTTGTTATCGACGGGATAAGCTATCACTGGGGGACAGGTTACTCGGACTCCACTTCGATTTTTAAAGATATTGCCGAGGGTCTTAAAAATCTTGAGCAGCAGACCAACCCGAAGGCAGCCCCAAACTGTCCCGAGGACCGGTATATTGGTCCAGCCGAGGGCAGTCATTAACAGTCTGCTGACAAAGCGGTTTGAGAGGTCAAGGGGTCAAGTCTTGAGATAGTTCATCCGACCGGTCTCTTCAGAGACCACTTTTTTGCGTTTTCTCACCGATATTCACAACAAATAAGATCCGTCTCTCGAAAACTCAAATAAGAACGGAAAAAATATAGGGAGGTTGAGATGGATTGCAAACCAATCGGTCGTATAGGTCCCGACAACGTGATGAATTTTGTCTCGGGACTCGGTTTTTCATTGGTGGGGGTTGGGGCCCTTAATCAATTTCGGGCGGAGAGGATAGTTACAAAGGCGGTTCTCATCCCAGTCGTTGCTGCCGCTATCTTGGATATCTTTCAAGTAGGACTTTCCCGGTGGCGCAGCGAGGCCCATTATTGTGAACCTCATCCGGATCAGTTAAGGGATCTGAATCTCTATTCGAATCTGGCCGGATTAGCTCTTGGGGGCTTATTTTCAAGCAAGAGATCACCTACATTAACGCCCCAGGCGTTTTGGTCGTTGTTGGGGATAGGTTTCCTCATAGGCGGCATTGGTCTTAGTTACCACGTGTTAATGGGGTACATAGCTGAAGGGAGGATTCATAATGGGAGCTAGCACATCATCATCAGCAATCGGTCATGCCACGGCGGAGGGGAGAACAACATTATTGGTTCCTGAGTTACCAGCCGAAAGAGAGTTGAGAATAACAAATCCAATAGTAATGGGGAACTCAGCCGCTTTTGTTGCCGGTCTTGGCCTCAGTTTTTTGGCACTCGGGGCCCTCCGAAAGTCTATGCCACCGAGATTATTGCCATGGGGAGGAATTGCTCTCTTAGGTATTACGAGTCTCCTGTCAGACCAAAGTCTTACTCGGCCCAACGGTGGTCTCAGTTTTTTGGCCGGTATCGGTACCGGAATGGCTATGGTCGGCTCGGCCAAGATGTACTTCTCCCATGGTCGTTACTGGTTGATTAGCCTTGGGGAAATAGTCACTTCTGTGGGGCTCTTGATGCTGTATTTCGCAAAGTTTTTAGATGCCTATTATAAAGATAGCCCAACCAAGAGTTAGTCGCATAAGATATATTATGTCAAATTATGCTAACCAAAAAGGAGTCTGCTATGTCAGAAGCAACACGATTAGTACTGGGAGCCGGTCTGGGGGGTGCCGCTATCCGTCGAGATGTGGAAGACGGTGATTTTCAGTCGGCAGGCACCTTTGCCATAAGGATTGATGAGGCACTGTTGATCGAGCTCGGCAGGAATGGTTCAGAACGGTACGGGTGTAAAGAAAATGTGAAGGCCTGTCGGGAGACCCACAACAACGCCTATTTTAGGTTAGAGGCCACAGAATCTTTTATGGTGGGTAGTAAAAATGAAGGCGAGGGAGAAAAGATTTCTGGCACAAGGATACTGACACAGGCGGGGGCCGGATTTGAGATCCATCGAGTTTGGCCATCATACTTCCGAATTGTCTTTCAGACAACCGGTGGGGTTGCCCTTGCCCCTGTTGGTGAGTTTAATAATTCAAAATGGGGGGGCTATGCAAGCACCGCCTTCTACATGGGGGGCCCGTCGGTCCTGTTTGGACTAACGCTAACCCCCTACTTTTTCACCGATGAGGTTGATATCTCGGCGACTGTAGGACCTCGTATTGACTTTTAAAATGAGGGAGTAGCTCAGTGCCGTTCGCGCAATCTTGTTTTTGAGACAGTAACGGCCTACCCGGTTGGTGAATCGGCTAATCGCGAAGAGTGCCAGGTTGAGGTAAATTGCCGATGGTATTCCTGAAGTGAACAGACCGTCATCCCCTCTCTTCGAAGCGATTCAATACCGTCGACTGCGGCACGGCCTGCGGCAACGGTCGTAAAATAAGGAATCCCCTTGATCAGCGCGGTCCGTCGGATTGAGAACGAGTCGAGCGTCGACTGTCGTCCCTGCACGGTGTTAATCACAAGCGCGATATGCCCTTTAGCCAGTTCATCAACGATGTGAGGCTCTCCTTCAATAACCTTGTTAATTTCCTGAACCTCAATCCCCTCGCGCCTTAAATAAGCGGCGGTCCCTCGTGTTGCAACCAGTTGAAAGCCTAATCCCGAAAGCTTCTTGGCAGGTTCTATCAGTTGAGGCTTGTCTGAGTCCTTGATGCTGATAAAGACCTTGCCGATCATCGGGAGCTGATTGCCGGCCGCCATCTGTGATTTGGCAAAGGCGGTGCCAAAATCCTTTCCGATCCCCATCACCTCCCCCGTCGATTTCATTTCGGGGCCAAGCAAGGTATCGACCCCGGGAAATTTTGTGAACGGGAAGACCGATTCCTTGACCGAACGATAGGGGAGCTCCTTCAGGTCGGAAAGGTGGAAATCCTTCAGCTTTCGGCCCGTCATGATCTTCGCGGCAAGCTTCGCGATCGGAATACCGGTCGCCTTGGAAACAAATGGCACCGTTCGCGAGGCGCGCGGATTGACTTCAAGAAGATAAAGGATCTCATTTTGAACGGCGTACTGAATATTCATGAGACCGATGACTTTCAACTCCCGGGCCAACGCAACCGTCCACTGTTGAATCTCATTCAATATTTTTCTGCTCAAGGAATGCGGTGGCAGACACATGGCACTGTCTCCGGAGTGCACGCCGGCCTCCTCAATATGTTCCATGATTCCGACAAGTACGACATCCTTTCCGTCACTCAACGCATCGACATCGACTTCCAGTGCCGTATCCAAAAAGCGGTCGATCAGGATCGGGTGATCCGGCGAAATAGCAGCCGCCTTCTTGGCGAATCGTTCCAACCTCTCTTCATCATGAACAATCTCCATGCCGCGCCCCCCCAAGACATAGGAAGGACGGACAAGAACCGGGAAACCGATCTTTCTTGCAACTTGAACCGCTTCTTCGACCGTACGAGCCGTTCCATTCTCCGGTTGACGAAGTTTGAGTTTATTCACGACGGCGGCAAACAGCTTGCGGTCTTCCGCAAGATCAATCGATTCGGGAGAAGTTCCGAGGATCGGCACCCCTTCCCTCTTCAGAGGCACTGCCAACTTGAGAGGGGTCTGTCCGCCAAACTGGACAATAACCCCTGTCGGCTTTTCCCGATCGACAATATGAAGGAGATCTTCGAGCGTCAGCGGCTCAAAGTAGAGTCGGTCCGACGTGTCGTAGTCGGTTGAGACGGTTTCGGGGTTGCAATTGACCATGATCGTCTCAAATCCGTCCTCCTGGAGTGCGAGGCTCGCGTGGACACAGCAGTAATCGAATTCAATCCCCTGCCCTATCCGGTTAGGTCCCCCTCCAAGAATTATCACCTTTTTTTTCTTGGTTGGTTCAGCCTCTGTCTCCTCTTCGTAGGTGGAGTAGAGATAAGGGGTTTTTGCAACGAATTCGGCACCACAGGTATCGACCATTTTGTAAACCGGCTGTATCTTCTTGCGGTGGCGTTGTTTTCGAACCTTTGCTTCGGTTGTATTCCAGAGAGCGGCAAGTCGGCGATCTGAGAAACCGGCCCGCTTGGCGTCGCGCAGAAGATCGGTATTTGTCAGGTCTGCCCTGCGAATCCTCTCCTCTTGTTGAATAATCTGCCCGACGTGGTAAAGAAACCAGGGATCGATTGAAGTAAGCCTGTGAATTTCTTTTAAAGAAATTTTTTGGCGGAATGCCTCTGCGAGTAACCAGAGGCGATCAGGCGTAGGAAGCCGCAGTTGTTTCCGCAACTCTTTGACAGGAAGCCCCTGCCTCGGTTCCAATCCGTAGCTTCCAATCTCCAGCGAGCGGATCGCCTTTTGTAATGACTCCTGAAAGGTTCGTCCGATCGCCATCACCTCTCCGACGGATTTCATCTGGGTTGTCAGAATAGCAGCCGTCTCAGGAAATTTTTCGAATGTAAAACGTGGAATTTTAGTGACAACATAATCAATGGTCGGTTCAAAACAGGCCGGGGTTGATCGTGTGATGTCGTTTAATATTTCGTCGAGCGTATAACCAATCGCCAATTTAGTTGCAATTTTAGCGATTGGAAACCCTGTTGCCTTTGAGGCGAGTGCCGAGCTTCGGGAAACTCGTGGATTCATCTCAATGACGATCAGTCGACCGGTCTTCGGATGGACAGCAAACTGGATATTGGATCCACCCGTATCAACGCCGATCTCGCGTATAATCCGAATCGCCGCATCCCGCATACTCTGATACTCTTTGTCCGTGAGCGTCTGGGCCGGTGCGACGGTGATCGAATCGCCGGTATGGATTCCCATCGGATCAAAATTTTCTATGGAGCAGATGACTACAACGTTATCTTTTGTGTCTCGCATCACTTCGAGCTCAAACTCTTTCCAGCCGAGCGCCGATTCCTCGATGAGGATTTGCCTGACAGGACTTGAATCGAGCCCCCACGCGGCAAATTCGGCGAACTCTTTTTCGCTTCTCGCAATATTTCCCCCACTACCTCCCAGAGTGAATGCGGGTCGAATAATCGCCGGATAGCCGGTCTCTTGGACAACCGCGGAGGCCTCTTGCATTGAATGGGCGAGTCCACTCCGAGGGACCTCAAGGCCGATTTTCTCCATCGCCTCTTTAAAAAGCCGCCTGTCCTCCGCCTTTTTAATGGCAGGGAGTTTGGCACCGATCAGCTCAACACCCTCCTTTTCGAGGATCCCCGCTTCCGCAAGGGCGACCGCCGTGTTGAGCGCAGTCTGTCCTCCGAGTGTTGGCAGGAGGGCATCGGGTTTTTCCCTTCGAATGATCGTAGCGACGATCTCCGGCGTGATCGGTTCGATATAGGTCTGATCGGCAAATTCCGGATCGGTCATGATCGTTGCCGGATTGGAGTTGATCAAGACGACTTCCAGCCCTTCCGCCTTGAGTGTCTTGCAGGCCTGTGTTCCCGAGTAATCAAACTCGCAGGCCTGACCAATGACGATCGGTCCGGAGCCGATCAGCATGACTTTCTTCAAATCGGTACGTTTGGGCATTACATCGCCTCCGGTTTGTACCCGGCTCCTTCTATTCTTGCGAGAATCGACCCGATATGCCTCTTCCCCTTTGTCTCCAGTGTAACCTTGACCTGCGTGCAGTTGATCGGGCCGGAGTAGAAGGCGCGGTCATGCTCAACTTCAAGGACATTCGCCCCCTCTTCCTTGATAATATTCAGAAGGGCCGCCAACTGTCCCGGTACATCGGGGATAAGAACGACAATACGTGCGATCCTTCCTGTTTGAGCCAGTCCGCGATTTAAAATCCGAGCTATCTGGGTAAAATCGATGTTGCCGCCGCTTAAAAGCAGGACCGTATTCTTTCCCTTCTCCCCCGCCACCCCTTTCTGAACGGCAGCCAGCGTAGTTGCCGCAGCCCCCTCCACAACCGCCTTGGAACGATCCATGAGGGAAAGCACGGCTTGGGCGATTTCATCGTCATCGACTTGAACCATCCGGTCGACATATTTTTGGATGTATTCCAGGCAGAGTTTCCCCGGCTGATTCACCCGTATCCCGTCCGCAAAAGTGGTTGAGTGGTCAAGATGAACCAGACTTTTTTTCTGAAACGACAAAACGGCCGCATTCGCTCCGCTCGCCTGAACACCGGTAATTTTTATCTTCGGATTCGATTCCTTGAGTACCATTGAAACACCCGAGATGAGCCCTCCGCCACCCACCGGGACAACTACTTCGTCGACGGAAGGGAGCTGTCTTAAGATCTCCAGGCCGACAACGCCCTGGCCCGCAATGATCGTCTCGTCATCAAAGGCCGGGATGAAGGTAAGCCCACGTTCCTTCGAGAGGGAGAGTGCGCAGTCAAGACTCTCTTCGAAAGACTCTCCCCTCTCAAGCACCTCGGCTCCATAAGAACGGGTGTTTTCGAGCTTAACGAGGGGGGCTCCATTCGGCATGACAATCAGTGCCGGAATTCCAACCAACTTGGCTGCCAAGGCAACTCCTTGAGCATGGTTTCCCATCGAGGCGGCAACGACCCCCCTTTTTCTCTCCTCTCCGGAGAGTGATAGAATTTTGTTCAGGGCTCCCCTGATTTTGAAGGATCCGGTCCTCTGCAGGGTCTCCAGTTTTGAATAAAGGACGACCCCGCGACAGTCGAGTTCTGACGATCGTTCGAGCGGCGTGACAAAGTGGTAATCCTTAAGTCTCTCCTCCACCGCCTGAATCTCTTTTCGTTGCAACATCAGATTCGATTCTCCTTCATGAGGTTGATAAATCTTTCAAAGAGATAATGGGCATCATGCGGCCCCGGTGACGCCTCAGGATGGTATTGGACGGAAAAAACCGGCAGGTCGGTCAGTCGCATCCCTTCCACTGTCTTGTCGTTTAAATTGATATGGGTCAGTTCGGCCTTACCCTTCAGTGAATCGGTGTCGACTGCAAAACCGTGGTTTTGTGCGGTAATCTCCACCTTTCTTGTCGTGAGGTCCATAACAGGCTGATTCCCACCGTGATGACCGAACTTGAGCTTGTAGGTCTTCCCCCCAAGGGCGAGTCCCAATAGCTGGTGCCCCAGGCAGATTCCAAAGAGGGGAACTTTCCCCAGGAGTGATCGGATTGTTTTAACGGCGTAGGTGACCGGCTCCGGATCGCCCGGTCCGTTGGAGAGAAAGACCCCGTCCGGTCTCTTTTTGAGGACCTCTTCTGCTGGCGTGGAGGCAGGGACAACGGTGACATGGCATCCGGCATCAACGAGATTTCTGAGGATGTTCTGCTTGATGCCGAAGTCGTAGGCGATGACATGTATCCCCCCCTCACCCCCCCTTAAACGGGGGGAGAGACTCCACACCCCCTTTGTCCACCGATACGGCCTCTTACAGGTCACCTCTTTCACGAGGTCCCGACCAACCATTTTGGGAGCCAACCGGACCTCTCTCAAAAGTTTTTTTGTATTGAGTTCTTTTGTGGAAATAATCCCCATTTTGGAACCGTAGTCCCGCAGATGTCTCGTCAGTTTTCTCGTATCGATCCCTTCAATCGCAAGAATCTTATTCTTCTTGAGATAAGATCCCAACTCCTCTCTTGCCCGGAAGTTTGACGGGACCGGGTTATAGTGCCGAACGACAAACCCTTCAACAAAGGGATGTGAGGACTCGACATCCTCCGTATTGACCCCGTAATTACCGATCTCCGGATAGGTCATGACGACGATCTGGCCCTTATAGGATGGGTCCGTCAGAATCTCCTGGTAGCCGGTCATGCTCGTGTTGAAAACGATCTCGCCAATCGCCTCACCTGCATGACCGAAGGAACGTCCCTCAAAAACGAGACCATCTTCCAATACAAGCAGGCTCCTAAACTTTCCCATTTGAGGCATAAACGACCTCTCCTCCCACAATCGTATATCTCACCTTTCCCTTTAGCTTCCAGCCGTTAAAGGGACAGTTTCTTGCCTTTGACTTAAATCTGGAACTATCAATAACAACATCCACCTCCGGGTCAAAAAGCGTGATATCCGCATCTGCGGAGCCGGGGGTGAGATTCCCCTTGTTCTTCTCCTGCAGGATTCGGGCTGGTCCACGACTCAACTTCTCAAGCAAGAGGGGAAGTGCCTTCTTCTTCCCCATCTCTTTTAGAAGGAGGGAGAGACAGACCGGCAGGCAGGTTTCAAGACCGACGATTCCATTCGCTGCCCTGACAAACTCAACCTCCTTCTCGAAAGGGGCGTGGGGGGCATGATCTGTGGCAATCGCATCGATTGTGCCGTTCAGTAATCCCCTGACAAGCGCCTTTTGATCTGCTTCAGAGCGGAGTGGCGGGCGGACCTTCATAAAGCGATGATAATCCCTGACAGACTCATCGGTCAGGGTGAGATGATGGGGCGTTACCTCGCAGGTCACACGAACACCGCGCTTTTTGGCGGCCGTAACGAGTTCCAGACCGACAGCCGTTGTCAGATGAGCAATATGAAGTTTGGCCCCCGTGAGTTCTGCGAGCGCAATATCTCGGGCTACCATTAATTCTTCAGCGGCATTGGGTGAACCCGGGAGCCCCAACTCCGTTGCGACAACCCCTTCATTAATGGAGGCCTCTCCCGAAAGCGACTCATCTTCACAGTGGGTAACGACCAGCAGGTTAAATCCAGCGGCGTATTGCAGCGCCTTCCTCATCAGGGCACTGTTCATCACTGTCTTTCCATCATCTGAAATTCCGACAATACCGGCCTCCGCCATCTGACCGATTTCAGAGAGCACCTTCCCTTCGAGCCCTTTCGAAATTGCCCCAAGCGGAAAGAGATTCACCCTTCCCTCTTCGCGTGCCTTGTTACGAATATACTCCGTGATAACCGCATTATCATTGACTGGCTGTGTATTGGCCATGCAGACGACGGAACTGAACCCTCCGGCGGCGGCCGCTTCGGTCCCGGTTCGGATCGTCTCCTTATATTCATAGCCTGGTTCCCGAAGATGGGTGTGAAGATCAATAAATCCGGGTGATACAATCAAACCACTTGCATCAATCGTTCGGTCAGCCTTCGTTTTAATGTTTTGGCTTATCGTCTTGACCTTGCCGTCCCGGATCAGAAGGTCAAAACGTCCCTCTCTCTTATTGGCAGGATCTATTAAATAACCATTTTTAATGAGGAGATTCATAGGCGACTTTTTCCTCCCCACAGGGAGAGGACAGCCATCCGCACGGCGGTGGCATTTTCGACCTGTTTCAGAATGATTGTCTGCGGCCCTTGTTTGTCACGATTGTCGGCAATCTCCGGATCAATCTCAATCCCGCGATTGATAGGACCTGGGTGCATGATCAACGCCTCCCTCTTGAGAAGGGGGAGACGATCGGAGGTGAGCCCATAAAAACGGCTGTATTCGGCAAGGCTTGGAAAGTTTAACGATTCCTGTCTCTCCTTCTGGATTCGGAGCAGCATAATAACATCGGCTTCTCTGAGATGTTTGTTCAGATCAGTAGAGACATGAGAGGCCCCGAGCTTTTCAAGACCGGGAGGCAGAAGGGTTGCCGGTCCAACCGCGGTTACCTTGGCCCCCAATTTTGAGAACCCATAGATATTGGAGCGTGCAACGCGGCTGTAGGCGATATCCCCCACAATCAAGAGTCGAATCCCAGAAATCTTGCCAAGGATCTCCCGAACGGTAAACAGATCCACAAGGGCTTGTGTCGGATGTTCATGCGAGCCGTCTCCCGCATTAACGACTCCTGCCGTTGTGTAATGGGCGATCAAACCGGGGACACCGCTTGCCGCGTGTCTGACAACAAGAAGATCCGGCCTCATCGCCTCGAGATTCTCCACCATATCCTTGAGGCTCTCCCCCTTGCTTAAGCTGGAGGTCTGGGGGGACATATTCAAAACCTGGGCCGACAGTTTTCTAGCCGCCAACTCGAAGGAGGTTCGTGTGCGGGTTGACGGTTCAAAGAAGAGATTCATGACTGTCTTGCCGGCGAGGTCCGTCGCCTTAAAATTTTCATTATGAAGTCTTCTCTTATAATCGACGGCCTGATCGAGAATGGACGTGATCTGGGGCGCCTTAAGATCCCTTAAACCAAGCAAATCCTTAGGCCTGTTCGCTGAGGCCCTCTGGGCAGAGGAGGTTAAAAAAAAACCCTCTGCCTTGTTAGGCGGAGGGCTCTTAACCAATCGAACCACTGGTCTCTGCTTCATTAAAGGCGGGTGTGTAATCTAATGACAGACCTCTGTCAAGACCGCTCCATCCCAGAAGAGAAAGAGAAACGTGGAAATGGGCCAAACAAAAAACTCGTCGGAAAGTGGCAATGGTTCTCCGAGAGTGACATCCCGTAACTTTCAAGCAAATCCCTGTAAATTCTGTCTAGATTTTGATCTTTCTCGCTTAATGGCTCACCTTTGTCGAGTAGAAAGTTGGCATAATCGGTCCTCGTCTCTTCATATCCGTCGATAAGCCTCTGACAAGTCTCTCTATTGCTCTCCTCTTCCCTTTCCTCTTCCCTTTTGGCCGGTATCTCACTGACTTCAGCGACTCCTAGACCAGCACCTATGGCGGGTATGATACAACCAGTCGCAAGAAGCGGGAGACTCTTCAATGCATATCTGCCAAGGGCTCCAAGAGGACTCATGGGAAGGCTTATGCCCTCTATTCGTTTTAAAAGTCCAGTGAATTTATTCGGTGGAGAAGAAGTTGAGTGGAGCTTACCCAAAATTTCCGACTGATTTGATCTAAGCTTTTGATTTTCCGATTCGGTCTTGGCCCCTTGACTGGAGCGATTAAAACTTCAGTTAGTTGTTATCAATGGTGCTATCAATGGTGCCAGGCACGTCTGGAACCTATTGAAAAATAATGAAAGCCATTAAAAATCTCCTGTAGATAACCCCAAGTTTTTTCCGAACCTTTCGCTCCCAATAAATCTCGCGTCACTGAACTCAGATTTCCTATAAGAATCAGCAGGTAAGGTCGTATTCACGTAATCCCTATAGGCCTTTCTGCGAAATTCCGGGTTGGAACTCAAACCAAGATAAGTGGGATGAACCTCCAGTAAGTCATTCGGTTCGCCAAGGGCATAGAATTGATAACCGCTCCATTTCCAATCCCCCGGTTTTTCAACAATCCCAGCGCGGACGGGATTTCGATTCATATATCGCATCAGATCCAAGGCGTAATCATCCGATTCTATGGGGATGCTTTTATAACGATCCAACCAAAAGTGCCCCTTTCTCTTTTTCCGTCTATTATAATCCCGAGCGTAGGCCCAGTTGATCAATAGCATCGTTTTTTGAAGTGGCACCACTTCAGATGGTTGCAAGAGCAGATGGACATGGGAGTTCATCAGCTCATAATTGAACAGCCGAAACCGATGTTTCTTTTTGAAAAAGCGAAGAACGGATAAATAGTGAGAAAAATCTTCATCGGATTCGAAATAAAACTCCCGATTATTGCAGCGAACAATGACATGATAATGAAGCTCACTGGATTGAACTCGAGGAGATCGTCCCATACCGGGGGAGGGAAAAGCAAACGCCGTGCCAAGGCTTATCGCAGAAATAATCCGTTTTCCGTGGATAATAGTTCGATTTTCAGATGGTACCAACCGATTTTCGAACTCTAATCATTTTAATTTCAAGGGGTTCCATGCGTGCCTGGCACCATCGTTTTCGTGTGGCACCATTGCTTTCTAGACATAGGCTCGATGGAACATCTCACAAATCGCAGTAATCCAGCGGGGGTGGTTGTTCAGAGAGGGAACCAGTTCAAACGATTCCGCTCCGTGAGCTAACGCTAATTTGCGATACCGAATTCCGATCTCTTCTAATGTTTCGAGACAATCGGTCACAAAAGAAGGCGCAAAAATGACAAGGCGCTTCTTACCACTATCAAGGAGTCTCACAACCTCTTGATCGGTGTAGGGCTGAATCCAGCGACCCGCCCCCATCCTTGATTGAAAGCAGATCGTATAATCTTTCTCCTCAAGACCTAATTGAAGGGCGAGTCCCGTTGCCGTCTTTAAACATTGATCCCGGTAAGGATCCCCCTTCTGGATCTGTTTTTCAGGCAGCCCATGAAAGCTGAAGAGGATATGATCAGGATGATTTTTTTCAATCACGGGCCGACCAACCTCTGCAAAGCTTTGTAGAAAGCCGTCGTCTTGAAAAAAAGGAGGGGCCATTTTGAATGAATCCCGCCATCCCTCTTTAATCCTCTTCTCGATTGAGCCCGTCGTCGCATTTGAATACTGTGGAAAAAGCGGGAAGAAGAGGATCTCACGCACCCCCCTTTTTAAAACCTCCTCGATCGCCGTTGCAATCGACGGGTTACCGTATCGCATCCCGACCGCGACACAAATATTCGAGCCTAACTGTTTTTGGACGGCCTCAGCGAGTGCATTCGTGTGACAGAGGAGTGGAGAACCGTTTTTGGTCCAGATCTGTTGATACTGGTGGGCGGATCGCCTTGGCCGAAACGGAAGGATGATCGCATGAAGGAGCAACCACCGTACAATGGCGGGGGCATCAATCACATCAGGGTCCGATAGAAATTCGTTCAAATAGCAGCGAACCGCCGATATTGTGGGGCTCTCCGGCGTGCCAAGATTGACAAGAATGAGCCCCTTCATCAGAGCCACGGTTTGAGAACCACCAGGATCACAATCAATATAAGAAGAACCGTTGGAATTTCATTAATAAGACGACAGGCGTTCTCCGAAAACCGGTATTCCCCGCGTGACATCCACCGGTGAACCTTCATCGCCAGGTGATGATAGCAGAGAAGCCCAAAAACACCGGCCAGCTTCACGTAAAACCACCCTTCTCGAAAGACCTCCTGGTTTAAGCCGGCCAATCCAAAACCGGTGACGAGCGTCAGGAGCATTGCTGGAAGCATAATGATGTAGAGGAGTTTCTTCTCCATAATCTTGAGGGTTCGCGTCATCGGTTCTTCGTGACGATGTTTGACATGATAGACAAAGATCCTAAAAATATAGAACAACCCTGCAAACCAGGCGGTCATAAAGATGATGTGAAGGCTCTTGAGCCAAAGATAGGAGATGCCCATCTAAACGGTCCTCGAAAAAACGGGGTTCTTGGCTGTTTCGCGAATCTGTTTTAAATAACGGTCAAAGACCATCGCAATATTTCGGAGGAATAGGAGCCCCTCTCCTGTGATCTGAAGCTGATCCGCCGTGATTGTGAGAAGCCGATCTTCGATGAACGGTTCAAGCCTGCCCCGCTCCTGCCTGAAATAGTCCCAGAACTGGACAGACCATTCTGTTTCAAAATCAGAGAGTTTGACACGTGCCTGGCACATGATCCTCTGGATCAGGTCCCGCCGTATCCGGTCATCTTCCGAGAGAAGGTAACCCCGAAAGGTGGCCAAATCACCCCTCGTAACCCTTCCCTCGTACTCCTTCAATTCCTTGCTGTTTTGAAAGTATTGGCCTCCCACATAGGAGATGGAGCTAATACCAAGACCGATCTGATGATCATCCTTGCGCGTTGAATAGCCCATGAAGTTCCGGTGAATCGTCCCCTCGTGCGCCGCCTGCGAAAGCTCATCATCCTGTAGGGCGAAATGATCCATTCCGATCAATCGGTATCCGTTTTTTTGAAAATGACGGAGTGCCATTTCAAAAAATCTTATTTTCATCTCGGGTGAAGGAAGATCGCTCTCCTTGAAAGACCTCTGGGCCGGCTTCTCCCAGGGAACATGCGCATAACTGTAGACGGCGAGACGTCCCGGTCTCAAACGAACGACCTCCTCCAGCGTCCTCTTCCAGCCCTGCTCACTCTGTCCCGGGAGACCGTAGACCAAATCAAAATTGAACGACGTAAAGCCTAACTGACGAAGATAATCGACCATAGCGTCCGTTTGCTCGAGCGTCTGAAACCGGTTGATCATCTTCTGGACCTTGGAATCAAAATCCTGCACCCCCAGTGAGATTCGGTTGAAATGCAACTCCTTTAACTTATCGCAAAATTCCTTTGTGCTGGTCCGTGGATGCATTTCAATGGCGATTTCAGCCTCCGGAAGCAGCTCAAAATTCTTCCGGACAGCGAGCATGAGATCCGCCAACTCCTCCGGTTGCAGAAAGTTGGGTGTCCCACCTCCAAAATGGACCTGGTTCACCTGGTTTTTTTTGCCACGCCCTTTCAGGATCTGCATGACCTGCTCAAATTCTTTCAACAAGGTGTCGACATATTCCCTGGAGCGTTGATGATCCTGCGTGATTACCTTCATGCATCCGCAGAAGTGGCAAAGGGTCTCACAAAATGGGAGATGAAAATAAAGAGAAAGCTTGTCCTGAACCGGAATCTTCTTGAGTGCCTTCTTGTATTCTTCTCGTCCTGCATTCTCACCCCAGGCTGGTACCGTGGGGTAGCTGGTATAGCGCGGCCCTGGAACATCGTATTTGGCGAGGAGATTCCGGAGGTGGTCGTCGATCGGGTGATCATTCATGACAAGTTCTCGATCCATATTTTTTTGCAAAATCAATAAATGCCTTTGCGTGCGCAACCGGAACCTCTTTGGAGATACCGTGCCCCAAATTCATAATATAACCAGGGCCGTTCCCCCAGTCATTGACCATCGCCAGAACCGCCTTCTCAATCTGCGAAACAGCCTGACAGAGAATAGCAGGATCAAGATTTCCCTGGAGTGCCACGCGATCCCCTCCCTTGCTACGATAAGAAGAAAGGGTTTCTTTCCAGTCAACACTGATCACATCAACGCCCGTGTCAATTAAGTTCGTAAACAGATGGGAGGCCTCCTTCATATAGATAATTGTTGGCACCCCCATTTTTTTTAAGGCGGTGATAATCTCCTGTTGAGAGGGGAAAACGTTCTTCTGATATTCCTCGAGAGAAAGGGAACCCGCCCAGGTATCGAAGAGCTGGATGCAATCGACACCGGCCTCGACTTGTTTTTTGAGATATTGGATCGTTGCCGTCGTGAGTTTTTTCACAAGGGGATTAAAAAAAGCCCGATGATGCACCGCTTGACGAGAGGTGGCCTCCCCTTCCCTCGTCATATAGTAAGCAACCGTGTAAGGTCCTCCCGCAAAACCGATCAGAGGGAAATCAGGTCCGATCTTCTTGCGAATCTTTTCTATCGTTTGATAGACAAAACCACACCGGTCGGCCGCCGTCTCTCCGAGTTTTTCAACGTCTCTCGCCTCCCTGACAGGATTGGCAAAGGAAGGCCCCTCTCCTTCAATAAATTGAAGTGAGATCCCCATCGCCTCAGGAAGTATGAGGATGTCACTGTAAAGGATTGCGGCATCGACGGAGAGAATCCGAACCGGTTGGAGGGTAATTTCACAAGCGGTTTCGGGATCCTTCATCATCTGAAGGGTTGGCATCCTCTCCCGGATAAGCCGATATTCTGGAAGGTAGCGACCGGCCTGCCGCATCATCCAGGCTGGTGGACGATCAACCGGTTTGCGCTGGCAGGCGCTCAAAAAACGTTCCTTGGGAGTCATGAGGAATCTCATTAACCTTGATTTTATTTGGATTTCAAGAAGATCATTGACAATCAACCCTTTGTGCTTAGTTTAATGTTAGTCAAACCAACAAGGAGCTTTTATGTCTAGAAAAACAAGTAAAGTCATAGGGATAGATCTTGGGACAACGAACTCGGTTGTTGCCGTTATGGAGGGGTCTGAGCCAAAGGTGATCGTGAACGAAGAGGGCTCACGGTTGACTCCCTCCGTTGTTGCCTTTACAAAGGATGGCGAGGTGCTCGTCGGCCAGATTGCGAAGAGGCAATCGGTAACAAACCCTGAAAACACCGTTTATTCTATCAAGAGATTTATGGGACGTAAGCTCGGTGAGGTCTCCGAGGAGCAGAAGATGGTCCCTTATACGGTGGTTAAGGCAGATAACGGTGACTCCCATGTTAAAATTCCAAACACCGGCAAGACCTACTCCCCACCGGAGATCTCAGCTAAAATTCTTGCCAAATTAAAGGCGGCTGCCGAGGCGTATCTCGGCGAGAAAGTAACCGAAGCAGTTATTACAGTCCCGGCCTATTTTAACGATAGCCAACGTCAGGCGACAAAAGATGCCGGAAAGATCGCCGGGCTCGATGTGAAGAGGATTGTCAATGAGCCAACCGCCTCGGCACTTGCGTACGGGCTCGACAAGAAAAAGGATGAGACGATTGCGGTCTACGATTTCGGAGGTGGCACATTTGATATTTCCATTCTGGAGGTTGGTGAGAATGTTGTGGAGGTCGTTTCCACCAACGGAGACACGCATTTGGGCGGTGATAATGTTGATCAGAAAATCATTGAATACCTTATTGCCGAATTTAAAAAAGATCAGGGGATTGATCTCTCAAAAGACAAGATGGTGCTGCAACGCCTGAAGGAAGCGGGGGAGAAGGCAAAGATTGAACTCTCAAGTCTCCTTGAGACCGAGATCAACCTCCCGTTCCTGACGGCCGATGCCTCCGGACCGAAGCATATGAATATCAAACTGACCCGGGCGAAGCTCGAGTCACTTTGTGAGGATCTGATCCTGCGCTCGTTCGAGCCGGTGAAAAAGGCGTTGGCCGATGCGAAGATGAAACCGTCCGACATTGATGAAGTCGTCCTTGTGGGAGGATCGACCCGTATCCCGCGGGTTCAGGAAGAGGTAAAGAAATACTTCGGCCGTGAACCACATAAGGGGGTCAATCCGGACGAAGTGGTCGCCCTGGGTGCCGCAGTCCAGGCCGGCGTCCTGTCCGGAGAGGTACGAGATGTACTGCTTCTTGATGTCACACCACTTACCTTGGGGATTGAGACGCTGGGTGGCGTGATGACCAAACTGATTGAGAGAAATACAACAATCCCGACAAAAAAGGCGCAGGTTTTTTCAACGGCAGCCGACAGCCAGACCTCTGTTGAAATCCATATCTTGCAGGGGGAGCGAGAGATGGCGAAGGACAATAAAACACTCGGACGATTTATCCTCGATGGAATTCCGTCGGCACCGCGTGGCATCCCCCAGATTGAGGTCACCTTTGACATCGATGCCAATGGCATCCTCAATGTTGCGGCGACCGATAAGGCAACGGACAAAAAACAACATATTACAATCACCGCCTCCAGCGGACTCTCGAAAGAGGAGGTCAATAATTTGGTGAAGGATGGCCAGTCTCATGAGGCGGAGGATAAGAAGCGGCGTGAAGAGATTGAAACAAAAAATAGCGCCGAATCCCTTGTCTATGTCACCGAAAAGACCCTTAAGGAAAACCGCGAAAAGATCCCGGTTAAGATTGTCAATGCTATCGAAAAAGGTGTTGAGGAGCTCAAGGAGGCGCTCAAGAAAGATGACAGCAGCGCCATTCAGAAGGCGATGGAAAGTCTGACACAGGAATCACATAAGATGGCTGAAGAGATGTATAAGGCTCAAGCGGAAAAGGAGAAGAAACCGCCCGAAGGAGGCGGAGGCGAAGGAAAGGAATCAAAGGGGAAAAAAGAGGAAGATGTCGTTGACGCCGAGTACACGGATGCAAACGAATAAACGCTTGCGAAGCCGCTCGTGACGTAGCATGTTATGCGGCACCGTATGAAGCTCGGTGCCGTCAGCTACCTCAATGCACTTCCGCTTGTTCATTATCTCGCAGAGAGACCGCGTCTGGCCCCTCCTGCCGCCCTCGACAGGTTACTCCGAATCGGTGAAGTTGAGCTTGCCACGGCGCCCGTTGTAACACTTTGCGAAAATCCTTCCTGGAAGGTTGTTCCGGGGATCGCAATCGCGACCCGGTCAACGGCCAAGAGTGTCCGGCTGATTTTCAAAAAACAGGGAATAACTCTCGGAGATCTTCGCTCTATTTCCCTCGATCTGGAATCAAAAACCTCCAATCTCCTCCTCAAGGTTCTCCTGCATTACAAGTACAGACGAAGGCTTGAGGATATTCACTTTTATTATCCCCTTCCCTCTTCCGATGCCGACGCTGCCCTGTTCATTGGTGATAAGGCACTTAAGGAGGAATATCGCTCACTGGAAGGGCTTGATCTGGGTGGAGAATGGACCTCCTGGACAGGACTCCCGTTTGTCTTTGCCGCCTGGATCGGATCTGCTCCGGAGATTTCGGAAAAACAGGTCCAAATCTTGAGAGAGGCACGTGATCGGGCCCTCACAAATCTTGGGGAACTTGCCAAACAACAGTCCGTTCTCCCGGAGCTGGAGGCAAAACGATACCTTTCCGAAAATATTTCCTATGAATTTGAAGGGGCTGAGATTGAGGGGCTTCAGCGGTTTTGTGCCTATGCCCACGAATTGGGCTTAATCCAGAATGACTTTCAACTCTCTTTTTACCTTAAGTGAAAAACAGCAGATCCCTCTCGAGGCGGTTCTCAAGTCGGACCTGCTGAGACTTGGGGTCTCATTTTCCCGAGAGGCCCTTAAAACATCCCAGGATCAAAAACCGAAATCGTATTTTATCTTTTCCTTTGATCGAGTTTCTCAAAAAGAGCTTTCTGAGATGGAAAAAAGGGGGGCCCCGGAAGAGATCGCCTTGGTTGGAGGGCCGTATAATTTGAAGAGAACGATTGTTTCTGTCAGGCTAAATCCAAACTCGCCATATCGAATTGAGGCCTCACCCCCTCCACTCCCCCTCTCCTTAGTAAGGAGAGGGGGACAGGGGGAGAGATATGAGAAAATCTCTGATATCATTCTCCCAACATCTCCCTCCTACTACAAAACCGCTCTTCAATCGGGCAAACCGGTGGCCGACATTGCCCCGACGATTGAATGGGGGTATCTGATCTATCTGACCACCTTTCGTCTCTGCCAATACTGGGGCGAAAAGGAGGAGTGCCAGTTTTGCGACATCAACAACAATTACCGTCAGCAAAAAGGGGAGCGCTCCTACACCTCGATCAAGGAGCCTGATGAGGTTGTTGAGGCGCTGGCTATTATACAAAAAATGGATACAGACGGAATCAGTCAGGCCTACACCGTTTCCGGAGGCGCTATTACCAAAGATCTGTACGGTCTTCGCGAGGCGGAATTTTATGCCCGGTATGCCCAGGTAATCGAAAAAAATTTTCCGGGACGCTGGATCGGTAAGGCGAATGTCCAGGCATTGCCGGAGGAAGAGGTAAAGATCCTAAAAAAAGCGGGCTACCAAATTTATCACCCAAACTACGAGGTATGGGATAAAGAGCTTTTCAAAAGACTCTGCCCGGGCAAGGAAAAACTCATTGGGCAGGAGGAATGGATTCATCGCATTCTGTCAGCGGCCGAGATTTTTGGGGCCCCCCATGTGATCCCTAATTTTGTGGCAGGGATCGAGATGTCGAAACCGTACGGCTTTCAAACGGTCGATGAGGCGGTTGATTCAACGGCTGAAGGGCTCGATTTTTTCATGTCCAAAGGGATTTTACCGCGATTTACCGTTTGGTGCGTCGAACCAAATACAATCCTCTCACAAACCAACAACGAACCCCCTCCCCTTGAATATTTCGTGAAACTGCTTCGGGTTTATCGTGAGACCTTCAAACGGTACAGACTCCCCCCCCCTCGTGGCTACGGTGAACCGGGTCTTGGAAAGGCCGTTTTTTCCGTCAGTCCGTTTATGGATGTGATTTAAGAAATATTTCTTCCTGAAAATTATTTCATTTGATGGGTAAGGAAG
Source organism: Deltaproteobacteria bacterium (assembly GCA_016180855.1). Lineage (NCBI taxonomy): Bacteria > Pseudomonadati > Myxococcota > Myxococcia > Deltaproteobacteria bacterium. Next base: position 34,296 of record JACPAL010000011.1, read on the forward strand.
CACGCTTTACCGGCTGAATTCCGACCTTTCTCACCCAATTCAATACCTTTTCGACATTCTGTTCAATCCTGGCACCGGCGAGCTGGGTCACCTGATCCTCGAGCGGGATGTCAAAGTCATGGGCCCCTGAAAGGAGTGCCTCGGGTCCCTTGTCATATTGGGTCAAAAAAGAGGCCCGGATAACCGGGATGTTATCGAGGTAGAGACGGCTGATCGCGAGCGTCCGGAGATAATCATCATTCCCTGTGACACGTCCCCCAAGCGCTGTGTTGTCGGGCTGATAGGTCCATAAAAGAAAGCTGGAAAATCCACCCGTCCTCTCTTGAAGAGTACGAATCTTTCTCAAATGTTCCACCCGATCCCTTGGTGTTTCGCCAAATCCGATCACCATTGTCGCTGTCGTCCCAAACCCAAGACGCTGGGCCAGCTCCATTCCATCGAGATATTCCTTCACGGTATATTTTTTGGGTGAAAGTTTTTTGCGCCATTCGTCCGTGAGAATCTCGGCCCCACCTCCGGGGATCCAACGAAGTCCTGATCCCTTGAGACGTACCAATGTCTCTTCCAAAGAGATCCGGGAGGCACGAGCGATAAAAATCACCTCAACAATCGTCGGACCGTAGATTTCAATTGTCTCCCCATATTTTTGCCGAACAGAGTAAAACAGGTCCTCATAGTGATCAACCTTGAGTTTTGGATTAAATCCCCCTTCCATCGCTACGAGACCGCCACCAACCGATTTTAACTCGTCGATCTTGGAAAAGATCTGCTCTTTTGAGAGGACGTATCCTTCCGGGTGATTGGGGCGGCGGTAAAAGGCACAGTAACTGCAGTCAGCGACACAAACATTCGTGTAACTGATAATCCGCATGATGATGTAGCTCGCCTGACTGCCCGGATAATAAAGAGACCGTCTCTTATGGGCCTCGGCCCTTAAGTCCCCCAGATTCTCCTTCCAGAGATCAAGCGCCTCTGCCTCGGTGAGACGTTGTTTTGTCATCGCAACCTTTCTGAAATAGGGCCGAGAATCACGGTGTTATGAGTCGTGATCTATCCTTAAAAGAGACCGAGAATCAAGCCGCCCATCGCTTTTATTTTGATCTGGCCTCTACAGCCGGCAGCTTTCTCCTGCCCGGTCTCTTACCTCTCTACACGCTGGCCGACTCCAGCTTTCGGGTCGCCTCGGAGGGATCAACCTTCTCCGAAGAGTCTCCACGACTCACCTTTGGGCTCTTAACCACCCTCCCCTCCTATGCCTCCGGCACTTTTTTATCGGCACTTTACAGCAAAAGAATTTTTAACGGGTTAAAACGACTGATCGGCACACAAGGTTTTCAAACCCTCTATCGCTTATCGACTCATCAGTGGTTCAGCAGGACCCTCCTGCTTTGCTCATTTTTAGGCTCGGCCCTCCATTTTCGGGAGAACCTTGAGGTATATGAAAATGGAGAGATCGACGGAGCGACCGTTGCCTACCGTACCGCTAGCAGTCTGTTGATGTTAGGAGGCGGCTTTCTCTTTTCTTGTCATCGTCCGAATCCCTCCGACCATCGTACGGTCCATCCGAAAAGAGACGAGATTACGATTGATCTCGCAAATCCCCGAAAAACAACTTACCGGGGAGGTATTGGGTCAAAGTTAAAAGGCCTCCGGCGGCTTCTTTTTTACAGCGCACCACGCACCCTTGCTGGCTATCATATAAAAACGGGGGATTTTCAGCGCGCCTCAACGGAACAGTTGGGTCTTGATAGCTGGATCCTCCGCCAAACCGGTGTCCATAGGGTCGTGATTCGAGGAGGTAAACATCTTAAGGGGGCAACGGCTGCAGGAGCCCCCGCAATGACCCTCCAACTGACCCATTATGATCTGCGAGACTGGGCCCTGACCGATTTTACCTCACGCCATTTGGGAAGAGATCAGGGACAATTTATGAGGGCGAGTCTTGGAAAATTGGGCCCGCTCAGTATGCTGACTTCCGCCGAGATGGGGAGCCACCTTGTTCTTATCGATCGACACAATATCTCAATGGGGGTCTTTCAGATGCAAAGGGGATTCAGGCCGTCCTATCCCGCTCGGAACGGAAATATTCATTATGTCATCTATGGGCCACAGACGAGGACGACAGGAAAAAATTATATGAAAGAAAGAGGTGGTTTACTGGTTCAACGGAATGAAGCGGGTGAACTGGAGCCAATAGTTGTCAGCTCATTTGGAGAGGATGATTTTAAACGTCTCTGGAGGCCTCATACGACTCCGTTTGAATTTGCACTTACCCATGAAAGGGCTTTTGGGGATAACCTGCATATCATCCCTTCCGTTATCATCCCCAGTGATTTTCAGAACGGGGCCTATCGGACATTGACCGTCGAATATTTTGAGCCGATCCCGGTCAAACGTTATCTTGAAATGATGAGAGACAAGACTCATCGCCTGTCCCTCAAGGAGGAAGCCGAATTGATGAGAAACGAGATGGTTGACTGGATGATCAAAAATCTCGTGAGGGACGGTTATTTCTCGAGCTACGCGCATGCCTACTATCCGATTCAGCAATCGGGTGTCCTAAGGAGCCACGCCTGACAATCTCTCCTGTTGCGATTCTTTTCTGACTTTCTTATCCTCCCGACATGCTTCTTGCTGCCCGTTGGCTTTTGACCGGGGTGACGCCCCCCATCGAACAGGGTGCCATCCTCATAGAAGACGGTATCATTCGGGATATCGGCACCCGCCAGTGGTTTGCCAAAAAGGACATCTCGGAGGTTATCGATCTGGGAGAAACGATCCTCGTTCCAGGCCTTGTGAATGCCCATGCCCATCTGGAACATTCGGCACTAAAATCCCCCCAACCCCCCGGGGGGCAAAGGGGGATTTCTTTTACGGCTTGGGTCCGTACCCTCCAGGAAAAATCATCTCAAATCTCTCCATCAGAGAATGAGAAGGCAATTAAATATGCGATTGATGAACTAATTCGTGGAGGAACAACAACTCTTGTTGATCATCGATCCCCGGACTGCCCCCCCATAGAAACGCCGTTTCGTGAGATGCTCTTTTTGGAACTGATTGGACCGTCCAAGTCAAAGGCCGAGGAATCGCGTCGAAACGGCCTAAAATGGCTGGAAGAGAATGATGACCCGGAGCGCCCCTGCCACCTGACACCCCACTCGCTCTATTCCGTCCATCCGGATATTCTACAAGAGGCATTCTCAGCGGGGACGACTCTCTCGTTGCATTTACTAGAGTCCGATGAGGAGGAGCAGTTTTTTCGTTCTCGCCAGGGCCCCCTCTTTGAGCTAGTTCGGAGTCGAGGGGGATCGCCACTTCGGGCCGAATCACCTGTTGCCTGGATCGAAGAACACCGCTCCAATGACACAAACATCCTCCTTATTCATGGAAATTATTTAAAGGAGGATGAAATTCGCCGGTTGAAGGGGCAAAATGCCTTTGTTATACACTGCCCCGGAAGTCACCGGTTTTTTGGGCCGAGAGCGTTTCCCTACGAGTCCTACATAAGGTGCGGGATTCGAATTGGACTTGGGACGGATAGTCTTGCCTCCAACGAATCGTTAAACATGCTCCGGCAGATGAAGCTCATGAAAGAGACGACCCATCTGGGTGAAGAGGATATCTTGAGAATGGCAACCTTGAATGGAGCAATGGCAATTGGGGTGGAAAATGAGATCGGCACGCTCGAGGTTGGCAAGAAGGCGGATATTGTAGGCGTCCCACTCTTGAATCAGAAGGTTGATCCCTATGAAGCACTCCTCCTGCCCGATCAAGTCAGTTTTTCTATGGTGAGAGGGAGGGTTATTTTTTGTACCCATCCTTAACGCATTTTGTCCAATTTCTTGAGGAACGCGGCGAACTCTGCCGGCTCAGAGAACCGGTACGGGCCGAATTGGAAATTACGGAAATTACGGATCGCACCACCAAGGCCGGTGGCCCTGCCCTTCTGTTTGAGAATGTTATCAAGACGAATGGGGAAAGATCCAAATTTCCACTCCTGATTAATACCTATGGGACCTGGAAGCGAATGGCCTGGGCCTTAGGGGTTGAAGAGATCGAGGAGATTGCTCGAGAGATCGAGGAGATTCTGAAGAGCCAACCCCCTTCCGGTCTCTGGGACAAGCTCAAGATGCTCCCGAAGTTGGCCAAATTTGGCAGTTTTCTTCCGAAGGGAGTCTCTCAGGGGGTCTGTCAAGAGGTCGTCCTTTCCGGGCCGGATCTATCAATCCTTCCCTACCTCAAATGTTGGCCCGGTGATGGGGGACCGTATATCACCTTTCCCCTTGTGATCACCAAAGATCCTGACACGGGCATCCGTAACGTTGGCACCTATCGGATGCAGGTCTTTGACAAAAAAACAACCGGCATGCATTGGCAGGTCCACAAAACGGGTGCCAGGCACGCGCAGAGATATTGGGAATTAAAGAAGAAAATTCCTGTTGCGGTCTGTCTGGGGGGAGATCCGGCGTATGGCTATTCCGCAACAGCGCCCCTACCGGACGGTGTCGATGAACTGATCTTGGCCGGCTTCATACGGAAAAAAGGGGTAGAGCTTGTCCGCTGTAAAACAATCGATATGGAGGTACCCGCCGACTGCGATTTTGTCATTGAGGGATACGTCGATCCGATGGAACCATTGGTTAAAGAGGGCCCATTTGGCGACCATACCGGCTACTACTCGCTCGCTGACAACTATCCGCTCTTTCATGTCACGGCGATCACCCACCGCAAGGAGCCCATTTACTCCACGACCATCGTCGGTCCACCGATTCAGGAGGACGGTTTTCTTGGAAAGGCAAGTGAGAGAATCTTCATGCCCTTAATCCGGATGAATTTTCCGGAGATCCGCGATCTTTGTGTCCCGATCGAGACCTGCTTTCACAATCTCGCCATTGTTTCGATCAAAAAACAATACCCGGGTCATGCCAAGAAGATCATGCACTCGATCTGGGGAACGGGTCAGATGATGTTTTCAAAATGTATCATTGTTGTTGATGAGGATGTGAATGTCCAAAATCTCACAGAGGTGGCCTGGCGTGTTTCCAATAACATCGATGCCAAACGCGATATCCTGTTTGCTGAGGGGCCGGTCGACGCCTTGGACCATGCCGCTCCCCAGTTTGCCTATGGATCAAAAATGGGGATCGACGCGACCCGAAAGTGGAGGGAAGAGGGATTTGAACGGGACTGGCCCGAGGTGCTTAAGATGAGGGAGGATGTAAAAAAACGAGTCAATGAGATATGGGAGAACTTAGAGATTATAAAGAGGGGGAAGTGATTTCCGTGAAGATCGATAAGGGGGAGATACAGGGCCTCTTTTCCTCCATTGCCCCTCAATATGACCTCCTCAACACTGTCTTAAGTTTCGGCACTGACCGTCTTTGGCGTAAATGTGGGGTCTCCTTTCTAAAAGAGAGCCATCAGGTTCTTGATCTTTGCGCCGGCACATTGGCTCTCACGAGGGAACTCTTAAAGATCAATCCTTCTGTCTCCATCACAGCGACTGATTTTTCTGAACCGATGCTTCGGGAGGGACAGAAAAAATTACAACGGGATGAACACCAAAGAGTCTCTCTCGAATGCTCTGATTTTTTTAAATTTGTTCGACCCCCTGCTACCTTTGATGCGGCGATGTGTGCCTATGGGTTCAGAAATTTAGAGGATAATACCAAGGCCCTCAAAAGGATCCATCACCTTTTAAAACCAGGAGGTCGTCTCTTGATTCTCGAATTCTTTCGGCCTGACAGATGGTATACCTGGATCTTTCATTATACCTATGCGCAGTTCCTTATTCCCCTGATCGGTTGGCTTGTCTCCCGGCATCAAGGGGCCTACAAGCACCTTCGAGACTCGGTCAGGGGCTTTTACACCCTTGACCAATATATCCAGTTGTTGAGAAAAACAGGCTTTGAAATAAAGAAGGCAAAGAGGCTGACGGGAGGGATCTCAGGATTGATTGTTGGGGAGAAAATATGAAAATCGTTATCGGAATCAGCGGTGCGAGCGGCGCCATTTACGCAAAGAGTCTGCTCGATTTTCTAAAAGGAACTCCTCATGAGGTTTATGTGACCGCCTCGGAGAATGCCATCGAGATAGGGCGTGAGGAGTGCGGTGTTGATTATCGTGAGTATGATTTTCGCTACTATGGCTACCGCGATTTCTCGGCCCCTTTTGCGAGTGGCTCTGCGAAGTTTGATCAACTGGTCGTGATTCCATGCAGCATGGGAATCCTGGGGAGGATTGCCCATGGCTATTCGGACGATCTTCTCTCACGAACAGCCGATGTCTTCTTTAAGGAAAGAAAAAAGGTGATCCTTGTACCGAGGGAGACCCCTTTGAGTCTTATCCATATTGAGAACATGAAACTCGTGACACTCTCGGGGGCCGTTGTTCTCCCGGCTATTCCCTCCTTCTACAGCAAGCCTCAAACGATCCAGCAGGCGGTTGATACGGTCATCGCACGGGTACTCGACCATATGGGGATCGAAAATGATTTGAGGAAGAGATGGGGATCACCCCCTCACCCACAAAGATGACAACCATAACAAATCCCCTCTCCCACGGGTGGAGAGGGCTAATTAACATATTTTCATTGATCAAATTCTCCCACACAATTTTTGCCCTCCCGTTTGCCTTATCCTCGATGCTTGTCGCAGCAAGCGGTATTCCGCCCCTTCGAACCATTCTTTTCATCATAATTGGTATGGTCGCCGGACGGACGGCCGGAATCGCCTTTAATCGCTATCTGGACGCCGAAATCGATGCTAAAAATCCCCGCACGGCCCTGCGCGAGATCCCGCGCGGGGTCATTTCAAAAAGATTTGCCTTAATCCTTTCTTTCACCTCTTCAGCAATGCTTCTCCTGGTCGCCTTTCAACTGAACTCTCTCTGTTTTTATCTTTCGCCACTCGCCCTTTTTCTCCTCTACTTCTATTCCTTCACCAAGCGATTGACAGACTGGTCCCACCTTTTCGTCGGTCTTGTTCTTGGTATCACCCCGATCGCCTCCTGGATTGCCGTTACAGGCTCATGGAGCTGGATTCCTTTTATTTTGGGCCTTGGGGTGACGTTCTGGGTCGCTGGATTTGATATTATTTATGCAACCCAGGATGAGGAGTTTGATCGAAGGGAGGGACTGCACTCACTCGTTGTTCGGTTGGGGCTCCCCAAGGCGCTTTGGATCGCCCGTCTCTTTCACGGATTGACCCTTCTCTCTTTCATCGCTTTTGGTTATCTCGTACTTGATACGACCGCTCTCCCCTATTGGTTAGCCCTCTCCCTCTGTGGATTTTTGCTCTTCTATGAGCACCGTCTCGTCAAACCGACGGATCTTTCCCATGTCAACGCCGCCTTTTTCAACATGAATGGCACTATCGCAATTATTTTTTTTGCAGGGGTTGCGGTGTCGATATTGTAGCTCCCCTCACCCTTAAAGGTGATAACAGGCACATATCCCCTCTCCCCTGCGGGAGAGGGCAAAAAAAGAGGCAGGACTACTGTCCTGCCTCCAAAATTCCTTTCCAGGAATTTGTTATTTACCTGATTAAGGAACAGCCGCTGATGCCGAGCCTTCTTTCAAGCCGTGACATATCCGGTTCACCGAAGGTATGCGGTGAGAGCGGACTCGTCTCACCCTCTTTAGGCTCAAAGGCGCCGTTCTTGTTCTTGTCTTCCTGGCCATCGTGGAGACCGTCGTTGTCGGTGTCTTCATCACAAGGATGCGTCTCACCAAACTCTTTCACACCGATCCCCTGAGTGATCTCATTGATCGCCTCTTCAATACCCTCCGCATACTTTTTACCGATGTCCGTAAATTGGCCGTTGCCGTTCAGATCCTCAAGGTTATCCGAAATCCCATCGAGATCGGAATCGGCAAGATATCCGGAGGTCTCCGGGTTTCCACCATTCCCATCGGCACGGCAGGGACCTGTTAAAGGAACCGACTGGCCGTTGACAGAGGCATCCCAGAGGCCGTCATGATCTCTATCCTCGATATTATCAGGGATTGTATCACCGTCGGAATCCGCCTTCTTTGGATCAAGCTCGCCCAAATCAACCCGACCGTTCTGATTGTAATCCTCAACACCATCCGAAATACCATCACCATCGGTATCGGTATAACGCGGATCAGTCTCGTTCGTATCCTTCACGCCATTGCGGTTGATATCTTCGATACCGTCAAGGATTCCGTCATCATCCGTATCTGAATCGAATCGGTCCGTCTCACCACTGGCGGATGTCCTCAGGCAGTCATTATCGAGGTCCTCTTTCACGTCCGGGATAAAATCACCGTCTGAGTCCTTGAGGGCCCCTGGATCCCGCCCATTTCCTTCAATGCACTGACTTCTGGCGCACTCCAGTTCTTCATTAGAGGCATCCGGTCGCCCATCCGCGTTTCGCGAAAAGAGGAGGCCCGGATCAGTTGCCTGACAACCATCGACCTTATCATTGATCCCGTCACCGTCCGAATCACGGAGGAACGGATTTGTATCCCAAGGCTCCGTTTCACCTGTTACATTCTCACTTTCACCGAAATAGTGACAGTTCTGGTTCCGGTCTTCTTCAACGTCCTTCAGACCGTCACCATCGGAGTCTTTGCCGTCCACATATTGATTTGCGATACAACGTCGGACGCAATAAATATCCGAACTCCACGGGCAGGCATCCTCGTCATCCCGCATCCCGTCCCCATCCGTGTCGCGGAGGAACGGATTCGACTCAAATTCATCGAGCGAACAGTTGCCGTTGGAGTCTTCTTGAACATTCGGAATCCCGTCCCGATCAGAGTCTTCCTTGCCATCAGCACCCGCCCAGATCGGATGGGCACTGTCTGGCACGCAGTGATTGAAGGGACCTGCATTGCCACCAATGTTGTCGTAACCGCAGAAGGTGATGTCCTCCATATCCTGTGTTGCATTGGGGACGCCGGGACACTGATCTTCCCCATCACTAAATCCGTCACCATCAGTATCCGGGTCAAACGGATCGAGATGCAGGATGTTCAGGTCCGCATTGTCCGGGTTCGCCTGACAATCCTGATCCGGATCCTCATGAATGTCGGTAATCCCATCGTCATCGGTATCAACACCGGCCGTATGTTTAAACCGGATCCGATCGGGGAACGACCGGTCACAGTAAAAGCGCCGGCAGTCGGGATAACCAACCTCTGAGGGCGCAAAGTGGGGGCACTCATCAATCGAATCAATACCGGTGGAAGGTCCACCCCCTTCATAACGAAGTGCGGCATCACCATCGGTATCACTATTCCTCCAGTCCGTTTCACGACTCGCCTCACCCTCCTCCGGACGATTATACAGGCAGTTGTCATCGAGATCCTCTTCGCCGTCACAAAGATTATCATCGTCATAATCGGCGCACTGCTCGTTCACATTCGCTCGACGTCTTGCCACCTGGGTTGCGGGGTTTGTCTCTGCACTGAGGACCGTTGGGGCACCTGGAACGCAGACACCATCACACGTGGCCGTTGCATCAAGGGGGCAGGCATCGTGCCCATCCGCCTTACCATCTCCATTGCCCGTTGCGGCGTACTGAACGACAACATAGCTGTAGTTTTGTCCTGCCGCGTTTTGGACACGAACACGCGCCATACCACTCCCAAGATTCTCAATAACCTCTCCTTCCAGGGCCGGAGCTGTCTTTGGTTTTAGCTTGGTGGAGCCAGAACCGCCTCCAATAGCTACACGCGCTGTATCTGAATGATCAAAATACGGGTCAGATTCCAAGAGATTTGGCGCCTCCGCCTCGCCCTGGATTCTGCAATCCTTGCTCGCGTCTTCCACAAGGTCAGGACGCCCGTCGTTATCGGTGTCGGTACTCGCCGCGAGTTTATTCATCACCTCGGGGCGGCAGAGCTTTCTCACACAACGGACATCTCCATTGGGATCACCGATCGGATTTCCAGGACTTCCCTCATAAGGACAGATATCTTGTGCCGGATCGTCTGGGAGGCCGTCATCGTCAGAGTCCGGATCATAAGGATCGGTCTCTTGCCAGGCGTAGGGATTGTCATCCTTTAAACAACGGGAGTCCCAAACGAGTTTGCCATTCACGTCCCCATTCACCTCTCCGTCACAATTTTCCCTTGAATCGTTGACACCATCATTGTCGGCGTCGAGATCATTGCCGTTATTGAGTTCATCCCCATCGCAGTTAAAGGGATCGGCCGCTGTGGGACAGCGGAAACCGTTCCTCACATCCTGGGACAACCCGGCAATCGTATCGGGTCCATCCTCCGCACCGATTTCAATGACATAGGCATTATGGGCTGCATCCGATTTGAAAATTTCATACAAGTCTCCGATCCCATCACCGTCGGTATCTTTAGGGTCCGGATGACTAGACTCCTCACGAACGCCCGAAGAGGTTTCAAACGCATCGGTCACGCAGTTGACGTTGACATCCTCTTCCCAGTTATACAGTTTATCCCCGTCACAGTCATGCTGGGTATGGTAACTGAAGCCACCGGGGCCATCGTCATGACAAAAACACTCATCACTCTCAGGCCAGACGGCTTCGACATCGGCCCCGACCGGGTTATTCCGTCCTAAAAACAGAAGAGAAAAAACTGCCAGGCCGATGAGACAGGATTTTATTTTAAGAAGACTTTTCATAGTTCACCTCTTACTTGGACTTCGCGTTAGGGTTCTTGCTTCCGATGAGATAACCAACTCCGAGCATGAACCGCGTTGTAACGGGCCATCCCATGCTCAAACCGGACGCCTCGGGGCAGTCAGACTGACCTCTCATGGTACAATAGTTCGAAACTGCATTGTCGACGCGGTCCTCGCCAACAAATGTTCCTTCAATCGATGCGGTCCACAACGCATCGAATCCGAGGAACCAATAGACATTTGTTTTTTTATGAAAATAACTGCCAACCGTAATATCTCCTCCTGCTGCGAAGGCTAAATCATTATTGGCGGCAACCACAACGGGGACACCGTTTTGAAAACGCGGGAGATCGCCCGTTAACAAGGCGCCGCTCTTCTGGTCCTCACTCGCATCGAAGCGGAGGAGATTAACTCCGACACCGCCCCTCAGACGATAGAAGAAACCGGCCGATCCAATCTCTTGTTGCCAATAAGGCTGGAGGAGAAATGCGGTCTCATCACCTGTAGAGCCGTTATGATCAGGGGCATTGGTAGGGGCAATCGTCTGGCGTCTTACGGTGAGATCGAGGCCAAATACCTTAACGGATGCTTTAGGGTCGGAACGAAAACGGAGCATCGGGCCTGCCGACAATTTGAAGCTGTTGAACAAATTTTGGGGACGATACGGGCGACTTGTTGAACTGACACCGCTCCCCTGATCTCCATCTACATTCCCTGAGATAACCGAGCTTGTGGGAGAGAAGAGACTAAGATCCCCCTCCACATGGCCGCCGATTTTTAGCTCAAAACAACCAAAGCGATCGCCCGGTTGTCTCTGCTTTTCATAGTCAAATCCATGCTGGTCCATACCCTTCTCCCTTTTCTACCCCCAAACATCCGTCATTAAATTTTTCGGTCACTTTACAGAACTGTTGCTAGGTTTCCGTTATTTACCTCTTATTTTTTCGGCCTCACTTAAGGGGCCTCTTCCCAAACCTCCCATCGATAGACCTTGGAGGAGTCCCATACAAAACTGACCCCACCGATGACTTGAGACCCCTTGATCTGTGGAATACTGGCGGAGTCAGTCACCAGCGTTGCAGCGATCCAATCATCCCCTTGAGACGCCTGAACGAGAGTCGATTCACCCGCAACCGCCTGACGATGAATTCCTTCAGCCTGGCCAATCACTTTGACCGGTCCACCGGCATTCACAATTTGGTACGGATACCAGGAGTTACCACTCAGATAATAGGCACCTGCCGAGGTGATGAGATAGGTCTGGCTCCCCGCCTCTTCTATAAATTGGGCTGTTCCCGAGGGGCGATTCGTTGCCCTCCAGGAACTGCCGGACGTGCTCTTGTAAATGCGTCCCTGATCTGAAAGTGCAAAGAACGAACTCGAAGTAGCAAAAGTTTGTAGGTCCTCCCAGGCGCCGGTAAGACCGACCAACTGGGCCGCCGTTGCTGAGCTCGTGGCACCACGGTAAATCCCATGGTTCGATCCGATGATGTAGTTGGAGCCGCGGCTTGCAACAGAGTAAGTCGTTTCGGGTGTTGCCGTTCCACCCGGCTGGAAAATGAGCGAGCGCGACCAGCTGTTTCCGCCATTATCGGACTCAAAGAGTTCCCCGGCCGCCGAGACCGCCAGGACAACAGAGCCGTTGGTAGCGACGGACTTGATCTCCTCTCCCTCACCAATACCGGTCAGACGATCATTGAGATTTTCGAGCGAGCCACCGGAAATATTCTGGCGATAGAGCCCATGGTCCGTCGCTGTAAAAATGACATTCTCGCGGATCGCTACATTATTGATCGTCGTTCCGTCCGGCAATGAGACAAGCGGTGAGAACCGAACACTGTAATTCTCATTGCTGATGACGATCGTAACGCTGGCGGTCTGAACGGTTCCTTGGGTACCGATCGCATTGAGCGAATAGGTATAGGTCCCCAATGTGGTGATTTCAAACTCACGCGTCCCATAACATCGAAGGTAGGGGCAGGTTGAACCAACAAGACCAGCCGGCAGTGAGATCCCGGTCGATCCAAATGCGATTCTTTGTGCACCACGAACATCCCAGGATAACGGGATGATCTGGCCCGGAGCAGCACTCGCCGGCGCGGTAAAGCTGATCTGGATCTCCCCCTCCTCTACCTCCACCTGACATCCGTCATCACCGGCATCAACATAACCATCGAGGTCGTTATCGATCGCATCGGCACAGGTTGCCTCATCATAGGCCAGATTTTCGGGGAGGCTCCACGAATCGAGCGGAAGAGATCCATGAGTCACCTCCTCCTCGTCATTCACACCATCGGCATCATCGTCGAGGTCACAGGCATTTCCCTCACGATCACGATTGGTATCCTGTTGACTCGCATTGGCGACCTCGGGGCAATTGTCACTTTCATCCAGAATCCCATCCCCATCCTGGTCATCAACAGGGCCCTCTTCTGCTGACCCCTCAGTCTCATCCTCGCTCTCTTCCCCTTCATCGGCCTCTTCCGTCGTCTCTCCGTCCCCTTCCTCCTCCGATTCGGAAGGCGTCGCCGTGACTGAGGCTTGTGTTCTCCGAACCCCACTCGGGGCCTGAAGCAGTTCATCGGGAGGGCCGTCGTTCAGATAACAACCGGTGAGCACCACCAAAAAAATAATGAGCAAAAACTGTGAGATCCTCTTTACCATGGGACCTCCAGAATTCCGCCCTCTCCTAAATTAGCTGCCAGGGCAACAAAGAAGAAGTAATCTTCGACGGGAAACTGAGGCACCATGGTATCCATCTGACCTGCCTCACTGGGATCGATATTTTCATAGCCGCTTGCACTCGACCAGCTCTTGGAGAGGAGGACCTTTAAGGTAAGTCCCTTGGCATAGTTCTTCTTTCCATCTTCAAGCACATAGAGATGGTCTTTTAGTCCATGGGGCAATTTTGTATCGAACACCTTCTCGATTCCGGCAACGAGAGGAAAACTGAGCTGTAACGTGGCAAGACGGCTCTCGGCCCACGGTTCGGTTGCGACAACATCCTCAACACGGATATTCTGATGACGGGTGGCATAGACAAAACCGAGCGTCACCCCCTCATAAAGGAGCTTGTCGAGATTTAATGTCGCCCCGTAGTAAGAAATCGTTCTGTTCTGAATGATTGTCTCGCCGGCATCGGTCTTATATTCTGTGCGTAATGGATCGTTCCCATAATGAAGGGCCAGATTCCACAAGACCGGGAATTCCGCCCTGGTGCGAATCGTTGGATAATTTTCAGAAGTGCCTGCTCCGTAATATTCATTAACAGAGGGATCGGCCGCCGCCTCTGCACGCATCATCTCACCTTCGACCGCAACCTTTGTCCATATCCATTTGGTGAGGTCAGCACCGAGCGTCGCCCGTGCATACCAGGCCTTCGCACCCGTCACCGATCCGTTCTCATCCTGATCGGTCCCAAACGCGCCATCGAGGCTGAGCGAAAGGTGCTTTAAAGGTTCCCACAGCTTCCAGAGGGGGGCGTTTCTAAATGTGCCACCGACGACAAAACCGGCATTTGGCTCAAAACCACCCGATGAGGCGATCGCGAGCGGGTTGGCGGAACCGGGGACACCCACGGTGCTTTCGAGGCGAAGCGTCCCATGTCCCAAACGGGCTGAAAAATCGCTCCCCTCATGTTCATAACCATAGGTGGGAGATCCGCCCGGTTCATGCTCACCCTTGAATCCGCCCTTTTCGATGCTGAAACTTAAACCGATCCCGCCACTCGGGATAACCTTATCACCGTCCGGGTTCGGAACGACGTGATAGAGGGGAAGACCATTCGGGTCTTTTGCGACCTTGCTGGAACCCGGAAAGACAAGTTCAAATTTGGGGGTAATCGTTGTTGTAACCCCACCGATAGAGAGATCCGTTGACGCCTGGCCCCCCACTTTTCCATTAACGATGGTACAGTCTTTCCCGCAACCGGTACCACTCTGGCCGGTTGTTACATTGAGGCCTGTCAATCCGTTGAGAGAGATCTCTCCCATCTTGCTCCCTTAAAATTGAAGAAAGAGTTGTGCGCGAACGACCTGGTCGTTGAGGTTGCGGATTCCGTTCACGTTCAGGATCTGTTTGTACTCCCCCTGAAGTTTCAGCTTGTCTCCTTTGAAGTAGTAATTGAGACCCCCTGCTAACTCATGAATCGGATTGGGACTCCCTTCGTTATCTTTCGTAAGACCGGTCAAGGCAAGCGCCGGGGTGGGAAAATCCGGAATCACAACGGCATAACGTCCTGCCGCCTCGAACTTGTGAGGAACGATGAAGAACCCTGCCTGTGTGAGGTACCCGTGGTCAAATGACCGGAAACGGGTGTTGTAGACAAATTGCCACTGGCCAAGCAGATTGAATCCCATCCAGGTAAAGGCACCATCAAGATCACCACGCACCAACCGGTTCTCATGTGGTTTGATGCCTAAATCGACATCTTCCTGAAAGCCCGCCGTCTCCTTTGCACTACCAAAATCATAGAGGGCCGTTGCGCCAAAACCCAAATTTGGACTGTCGGAATAATCCGGGTCCCCCTGGTAACCGGTCAGCCTCCCCATGGCGATGTACTCAAGCCGTGTTCCTGTCATGATCTCTTTGTTTTTGTTTGCTGCGTTTGCCCCATCACCATTCGTAAAGAAAAAATAGTAGTTGAGCGGAAGCGGACCGACACCGCCACTCAGCATGAGGCCACGATCACGGCCAATTCCGAAATGTCCAGAGACAATCGATCCGGTCACCATCTGAGAACCAAAGGAGGAGTAGAAGTCTTCCCGGTTGATCGGGAGGTAAAACTGCCCTGTCCGGATATTGAAATAATTAACGATATTGAGATCGACATAGGCATCTTTCAGAGAGGCACCGCCGTCAGCATAGTCAACGGCAATCATGTAGAGGACCTTGGAAGAGAAACTGTGTCCCTTGAAGAAGGTCCTCACACTCTCAAACTGGAAGGTGCTTGTATCGAGTCGCGTCTCCTTGTACTCGTACTGATACTGGGGAATGACCCGCAGATTGACCTGAAACTTGAATTTTTCGTCCTCCGAAAGGAGATAAAAACCGCCGTCGTAGCCCCCTTTGACGGCAAACGCTTTTCCAGGGAGAAACTGCAGAGAGAGGACGACCAACCCCATAAACAGAATCCACGGTGATTTGAGGATTTTAGGAGAGTGATACGTCACAAAATCATTATCGAACTTAAGGGCCAAAGGTTGCTTTTGATTTTTTTAGTCCCGCCCCACTTTTTACAAAACTCTTTTTGAGATAAACCGAGAATGAAAAGGAGGGGTTAGGGGAAGCCTCCGATGGAGGAGACTATTCGGGCATCCGGCTCTGAAAACCTGTTTTCCACTTCCTGGGAGTCGCTACCCCCGGAAGAGGCTCTTGGTGCGAGTTTTCTCCCCTCACTCTCTCCGGAGATCAAGTCAATTTTTTACAAGGCAGGGGCAGCACCGGGATGGGCCGCACTCGGAGGGGCCGTCACCCTCCCCTATCTCCTGACCCTCCCTGCCTTCGGTTCAACTCCTCGCAGCATCGGCTCGAAGATACTCTCTTCACGTCCAGCAGCCGTTGCCACCGCGCTCATGGGGGCCCTCCTTTTTTCTACTGCGAACCCGGCCGTCGGACTATCTTCACTTCATTACAAAGTCATCGTGGGAGACGTTCAAGAATGACCGAACCGCCCTCTTGGGAAAGGCGGGCGTCATTTTTAATCCGCAGTGGTATATCCATCCGTTCACGAGTGGTCCGAATCCGGTTGCGATGACAGGTCTTCGTCGTGTTGCCTATTCTACGATACGCACGGGAGGGGTCGTTGGTCTTGGAATCAATCTTTATCACGATCATCTCGCCGAAACAACACTCAAGGAAAATGTCGCCTGGCAACGGACACGCATGATCTTCGGACTCCTCATGGTGGGAGGAATCGTTGAATACACGGTCTCCACAATGGCGCTGCTCCGTTTGGGAGCCTATATCAATGCCGGCACGGAGGTGATTGTCGAATTGGCGAATCAGAGAAAGACGACGGCGGTCGCCGATCTCAATTATTTTCGATTTTCACTCGGCGTCTTGAGGACCGGTTTCTTCTCCATGGCACTCGATCGCGGCATCTACTTCACACGTCTCCGACGACTGAGTACCCTTAATGAGAGACAGTTTTTAGCGCGCTACCCCGCAGAGACCGTTGCAGGGAAGGGTGAAAAACTGCGGTTGGCCTATGACCGGATGAAGGAGGTTTATGCGACCGACCTCTCTTGGGAACAGAGGTTTGAGAGACTCAACACAGCCTTGGGGAATGGCCTTCGAGAGAGAATTTTGACGCTTCGTGAGTTGGCGAGCCTTGAAACACGCGGTCAGCGAATTTCAATCGCGCTCGAGGCGGTCCTCTTCACGAGCCTTCTCATGGCGCCGGTCTACACCGCCGAGGGGATCCTGCAGGGGGTCAACCCGGGCAACTATTTAACGGCAAGGTTTCATCAGGTGATTTCTCCATCCCCCATAATGCAGATTACGGCGGAATATTTCGGGGATTATACAAAGGTGAAGTCGATCATCATCAACAAGTTCCTCCTCTTCTGGATCTTTGGAAACGGAACTTATGTTACGGATCCCAAATACGCCGGGGAGGACAATGCGATCCGGACACTCATCAAGACACGGAAGGAGGCCGATCGCATCGATGCCCTGCAGGGAGAGGAATGGAGAGAGATGATCTCCTTCTACCTCCGTAAAAAACTGGGGCATGTCGAAGGGGACCTCACAAGCTTTACGGGATGGCTTGGTTACCTCCGGGCCTGTAAATACTCCCTTTCAAACGACGCCCAGTCGTTTGGTGTCTTCTTTGGGTCAATCCTGGAAAAGTCGGAAATGATCCTGGCCGGTGGCCTCCGACTTCTTGACAAAGGTTTTGATGCTATCGCCCAGTCGATCCACCAATTGACTGACAGACTGACAAGCGACGCTCAGCCCTACAGTGGCTCACTATGGTTACCCTTGAATCGATTTGCCTCGTGGCTCGAGGGCTGCCTTGATGATCCCGAGAAAATGATACCGTTCTCCGAAATGGCCCACGCTATGTACCGCTTTGCCGACACCCTTTTCACGCCTGATCATGACGTCTTTTACACACTTTTCGACACGCTCCGGTCGCCTGATGAGCACGGTCTCAGTATCGAGGAACGTGACGGCCTCGTCGAGCTTTTGGCCAGCTACGCGAGCAAGAGCCCGTTGCATGACAAAAAGGCGGCTGATTGGTTGCGGAAAACCGACCCAAATCGCTACTGGGAGGAATGGGCCCTGCTCCGAACACTTGCCCTATTCCCCTTGATTTCGAAGGAATATCCTGTTTTCAGACCGTTGCGTGAGAATGAAAAATTGGGGAGTTTGGAACAGGAGGTCCGCGAACACTACCTTATTGGAATAAACGACCTCCCTCCCAATCGTCGGCTCGAAGAGGCTATTCGAAGAATCACCAATGAGGCAATTCACAGAAGGTATGGGGGATAGATTAAAGGAGTCTCTATGACACCAACAACGGTACTCAAACTCTTAAGTGGTAGCGCCACCCTCCTCTTGCCAGCAATCGTAAATGACCTTATCCCACGCAAAACAACCACCCAAGAAGCCGACGACGAAGCTTGCGCCGCACTCACTGATGGTGGGCACTGCCTTATCACAGAGAAGCCACGTTCAGAGGACTGCAGTTTTTATTCGGATGGCGGTCATTGTCTTATTCCCGGCCAATCATGGCGGTCGTCGTTTGATTGTTACCGGTCTGGGACTTGCCCTCTGCAAACAGGTGATTGATCTCCATCCGGGACGAAACGGTTGACACCTTCGCTGCAAATCCCTAAATAGGCTCCACTCAATGAGCTGGGGCCTAAAAAACAGATTAAGTCGGATTCTCAAGCCGGCAACCGGCAAGACGGTGATGCTCGCGGTTGACCATGGTTACTTCCTGGGACCGACGAGCGGTCTGGAAGACCCAAAAAAGACGATTACCCCTCTTCTGCCGTATGCCGACAGTCTCATGCTGACTCGGGGAGTCCTCAGAACCTCCGTTGATCCATCAAGCAATGTCCCGATTGTCCTTCGGGTCTCCGGCGGAACAAGCATCCTGAAAGAGCTCTCGAATGAGGTGATCACCACCACGATTGAAGAGGCGGTTCGACTCAATGCCTCGGCCGTCACCTGTTCGATCTTCGTCGGGGGCGAGTATGAGAAGCAGAGCCTTTCCAATTTGGCCCACCTGGTGAATGAGGCGGAGCCGTACGGTATACCGGTCCTCGCCGTAACGGCTGTCGGAAAGGAGATGGTGCGGGATGCCCGTTACCTCTCCCTCGCCTGCCGCATTGCCGCAGAACTGGGATCGCACTTCGTCAAGACCTACTTCTGTGATGATTTTGAGAGCATCGTCGGGAGCTGTCCTGTCCCTGTCGTGATTGCCGGCGGGAAAAAGACCCCCGAGCGGGAGGCCCTCCAACTCTCTTATAATGCAATCCGGGGAGGGGCCGTCGGGGTTGATATGGGGCGCAACATCTTTCAATCCGATTCCCCCGTCGGAATGATCCAGGCGGTTCGTACCATTGTTCATGAGAAGGCAACCGTTGATCAGGCGTTTGATATCTACCAAACTGTAAAAAGCCAATCCCAACCAGGCCACTGACTCTTCCCTCATGCGGGTCATCACTTACTACAACAACAAGGATGTCCGTCTCGAAGAGAGGCCCCGACCTAAGATCGGCAAGGGTGAGCTCCTTGTCAAAGTTGAGGCCGCGGGGATCTGCGGAAGTGATGTGATGGAATGGTATCGTGTTTCCAAATCACCGAGAATTCTAGGACACGAGATTGCGGGAGAGATCGTGGAGGTTGGGGCCGGTATTGAAAAATATAAAAAGGGGGATCGGATTGCCGCCTCCCACCATGTCCCCTGCTATGAGTGTCATTATTGCCGCCTGGGTCATCATACCCTCTGCGATCTTATTCATCAGACCAATTTTGATCCAGGTGGTTTTGCAGAACTGATCCGGATTCCTGCGATTAATGTCCGTCACGGTATCTACCCTCTTCCTGACCATGTCTCTTCTGAAGAGGCAACACTCATTGAACCTCTTGCCTGTACCGTCAGGGCCCAGCAAAGGGCAGCGATCAGAAAGGAACAGACCGTCATGGTAGTCGGCAGCGGACTGGCGGGGCTTCTCCACATTATTCTGGCGAAGATTAACGGGGCCACACGGGTATTCACTTCGGATCTCAATCCGTACCGGCTCGAGGCAGCGCGACGGTTTGGGGCCGACGAGGTGTTTCATGCCGATCACAATCTTGGGCACCAGCTGAAGAGGGCCAATGAAAACCGGCTCGCGGATGTTGTTATTATTTGTGTGGGGGCCGAGGCGGCGACACTCCAGTCCTTTGACCTTGTCGATCGGGGAGGGACCATTCTCTACTATGCGCCGGTGAGTCCCGCCCAGATTGTTCCGCTTCGGATGAATCCGGTCTTCTGGCAACAGGGGGCTACGCTCCTGAGTTCCTATGCCGCCAGTCCGGAAGACCATCACGAGGCGCTTCGACTCATCGCCGAGGGGAGAGTTCCCGTAAAAGATCTGATCACACATCGTCTCGGTTTTTCCGAGGCGTCCCATGCCTTCTCACTGGTTTCACAAGCGAATGATTCTCTTAAAGTGATTCTTGACCCCAGTCGTTAACAACACAATTCGCAACATTGCGATCATCGCGCATGTCGATCATGGCAAGACGACGCTCGTTGACTTCATGCTCCGCCAAAGCGGCACCTTTCGTGCCAATCAGGCGGTTGATGAACGAGTGATGGACAGCATGGATCTGGAGCGTGAACGGGGGATCACGATCGCCTCAAAAAACTGTTCGATCCACTGGAAAGGGGTCAAGATCAACATCATTGATACCCCGGGCCACTCCGATTTTGGAGGAGAGGTGGAACGGGGACTCAAGATGGTGGATGGCGCGATCCTCCTCGTCGATGCCTCGGAGGGACCGCTTCCCCAGACCCGGTTTGTGCTGAAGAAGGCACTCGAGGCACGGCTCAAGATCATCGTTGTCATTAACAAGATTGACCGTAAGGATGCCCGTCCCCGCGAGGTCCTGGATGAGATTTACAGCCTTTTTATCGACCTGGATGCCGATGAATCACAGATTGAATTTCCGGTGCTCTACGCGATCGGCCGCGACGGTATCTCCCAGAAAACCCTGGAAGAGAAAGGGAGCGATCTTTCTCCCCTCTTCGATTCGATTCTGAGTGAGATACCGCCTCCCCTCTATCATCTCGAAGAGCCGTTTCAGATGCTCGTGACGAATCTCTCCTACTCCGATTACGTCGGGCGGCTTGCCATTGGCCGGGTTTTTAATGGCGGAACGAAAAAGAATGAGAGCCTAGTCTGCCTCCCGAAAGAAGGCGCCCCAAGACCGCTCAGGATCTCAAGCCTGCAGGTCTATGACGGCATCCGCCTTAAGGAGGTTGAAGAGGTTTTTCCAGGCGAGATCATTCTGCTCTCCGGTATTGAGGAGGTTGAGATTGGCGACACAATCGGCTCGGCCAACTCCCCCAAACCACTGAAGAGAATCACGGTTGATGAACCGACGGTCTCGATGCAATTTATGATCAACACCTCCCCCTTTGCCGGCCGGGAGGGTAAAATCGTCCAGTCCCGAAAAATCCTCGAACGCTTGCGAAAGGAGACACTCCACAACGTGGCGCTACATGTTGAGACGGGAGAGGGGGCTGAGAGTTTTACGGTCAAGGGGCGGGGAGAATTTCAGATGGCGATCCTGATTGAAACGATGCGCCGGGAGGGGTTTGAAATTTCGGTCGGACGTCCCCAGGTTATTTTTAAGGAAAAGAACGGCGCCAAACTGGAGCCGATCGAACATCTCTTCATTGATTGTCCCGAGGAGTTTATGGGGATCCTCACGGAGAGTATCTCGCTACGTCTTGGGCGCATGATCAATCTGGTCAATCACGGTTCCGGGAGGATCCGGATTGAATTCTCAATCCCAAGCCGCGGGCTGATCGGTTATCGGACCCAGTTTTTGACCGATACAAAAGGGATGGGGATCATGAATTCCTACCTTATGGGGTACGAGCCGTATCGTGGTGATATGAAGGGACGCACCTGCGGGGTTCTCGTGTCGGATCGTCAGGGAATGTCAGTCGCCTATGCCCTCTTTCACCTTGAGCCGCGTGGCATTCTCTTCATTGAGCCCGGCGTCCCGGTCTATGAGGGGATGATCGTTGGCGAACACAACCGGGAACAGGACTTGAATGTCAATCCAGCTAAAGAAAAGAAGCTGACGAATATTCGTGCTGCCGGCCGTGATGAAAACGTGATCTTGAGCCCCATACTCCCGATGACCCTCGAGCGGGCGATTGAGTTCATCCGGGACGATGAACAGATTGAAGTGACGCCGAAAAGTATCCGGCTTCGAAAAAATATCTTACCTCAAAATATGCGCAAGTGAGGCGACAGAAATCGCCTCCTCATACCCCGCATCGGCATGACGAAGGACTCCCATCGCAGGGTCGGATGTTAAAACACGCCGAAGACGCCCTTCGGCCTCTTTCGTTCCATCCGCAACAATGACCATTCCGGAATGAAGGGAATTGCCAATCCCGACCCCTCCCCCATCATGAACTGAAATCCAGGAGGCCCCATTGACCGCGTTGATCAAGGCATTGAGGATCGGCCAGTCGGCGATCGCATCACTCCCGTCCTTCATCCCCTCGGTCTCCCGGTAAGGGGAAGCGACCGAGCCGCAATCAAGGTGATCCCTTCCGATGACGATCGGGGCCTTTACCTCTCCACGACGAACAAGGTCATTAAAAAGCACTCCCGCCTTCTCCCTCTCGCCATAGCCAAGCCAGCAGATCCTTGCGGGGAGGCCTTGAAAGGTGATTCTCTCGCGCGCCATTCGGAGCCATCGCTTGAGCGGGTCGTTATTTGGAAAAAGTTCGATCAGTTTCCGATCGGTTGTGTAGATATCCTCCGGATCGCCGGAGAGGGCAACCCAGCGAAACGGCCCCTTCCCTTCACAGAAGAGCGGACGAATAAATTCGACGACAAATCCTGGAAATGCAAACGCCTCTTGAGCGCCAGCCTTCTCCGCCTGTCTTCGGATGTTATTGCCATAATCAAAGACGATGGCCCCTCTTTTTTTGAATCCAACCATCGCCTCGACATGAACCGCGATCGACTCATACGCCCTTCTCATATAATCTTCTGGATTCGACTTGCGAAGAGAGAGTGCCTTCTCAAGGGGAAGATCTTTTGGAACGTAGCCATTCAATTCATCATGGGCCGATGTCTGGTCGGTCACAATATCCGGGATACTCTTTCGTCGCAAAAGCTCCGGATAAATGGTGGCGGCGTTTCCCAGAAGGCCGATGCTTCGCGGTTGTCTCTTTTTGCGGTATTCTGAAATCCTCTCGAGGGCCCGGTCAAGATCATCCGTCGTCTCATCGAGATATCTTGTCTTGAGACGGCGTTCGATTCGTTTCGGATCGATTTCAACACCAAGGAAAACGGCTCCATTCATCGTTGCAGCGAGTGGCTGCGCCCCACCCATGCCACCAAGCCCGGCGGAGAGGATCCAGCGGCCGGAGAGATCCCCCTTGAAATATTTGCGGCCCGCCTCGGCAAACGTTTCGTAGGTCCCCTGAAGAATTCCCTGCGTGCCGATGTAGATCCAGGAGCCAGCCGTCATCTGACCGTACATGATCAATCCTTTTTTCTCCAGTTCACGAAAGACCTCCCAGTTGTCCCAGTGGCCGACAAGATTGGAATTCGCCAACAGAACGCGAGGGGCCTCGGGACGTGATTTCAGGACCCCAACCGGTTTGCCGGACTGGATCAGAAGCGTCTCGTCATTCTCGAGGTTTTTGAGACAGTGAACGATCTTTTCATAACATTCCCAGTTTCGGGCCGCCTTGCCTGATCCACCATAGACAATAAGTTGCTCCGGATCCTCCGCAACATCAGGAGAAAGATTGTTCATGAGCATCCGGAGGGCCGCCTCCTGAATCCAGCCTTTACAGGTGAGTTGGGTGCCTGTTGGTGCATTAATTGGACTCATCGATACCTCCCTCTAAGCACTTCGACTCGTAATTACCATGACGTATCTGAAAAGCCAAAAAATTAGTGAAATTACTCGCTCAGCACTAGTCCTGAGTGAATGAAGCTCCCCGCGGTCTTGCCGCGGGGAGCTTCATGAATCGAAGGACTAAGTTTTGGGCAGGAGTTTAAGTCGGTGAACAAGAAACCGGTAGAGAAGCTGTGCCACAATCTTGGCGCATCCCCCATGAAAGTCATAAGGGGGTGAATATTCCACAAGATCAAGGCTCATAAGCGCGGAATGGCTGGCAATAACCTCAAGTAACCCGAGCATCTCACGAACCTTGAAGCCGGAGGTCGGAGCGGCACTCGTCGCCGGAAATTCCGCCCCGCGCATCGAGTCGAGACAGATCGTTGTATAAAAAGGTCTTCGTTTCTCTGCGAGGAGCTGTTTCAAATCCTGAAGCATCTCACCCTTTTTCAGATCCTCAAGCCAGTGGATCTGTACCCCTTTCCCTCGAGCGTATTTCAGATCATTTTCGGCATTGCAGGAACCCTGAAGACCGAAAACGGTCAAATGTTCGCCCTTCAACGGATAATCGATCTGCTCCATCATCTGCCTGAACGGCGAGCCGCTATGCCCCTCTCCTTTTTCCAGCGGACGAACATCCAGATGGGCATCAATATTTAAAACGTGCAGTGAAAGGACCGCCTGTTTCTCCCTCTCCATGAAACCTTTGTAACCGAGGAAATGTCCATACGCCGTCTCGTGCCCTCCCCCCAGAACAATTGGAAAAAGATTGGCGAAAAGACAGGCCTGCACCACCTCTCCCAATGCCTGCTGGCCTTCCTCAACGGTTGCCATTTTCTTGATGTTTCCAAGATCGATGAGGCGGGCCTCACGAAGATCAATCGCATGATAGAGATCTTTGGCCGTCAGGCGATAAAAGGCACGCCGGATTTCGTTCGGACCCAGCGAGGCCCCTGGATGACCGTGATTCTTCTTGATACCGCGGTCTTCCGGAAATCCGATCAGGGCATACCTGAAATCCTTGAGCTGATGTACGGCCGGATCAAACGGAAGGACAATGTCTCCCAAGCGGGGATCACTCTCCGGATTTCTCGAGTAGAATAGATCAGCGGAGGCCGGCTGGATTTTCGAAGACCAGTTTTCCATGTTTATAAACCCTCCAACAGGGATTTTGTCCCAGACGATAGGCGATCTCTCTATACTCCTGCATCGGAACGGTGACAACGAGATCCGCATCTTTCCCCACGGTGATCGATCCGACCCGATCCTCGATTCCAAGGGCCGCCGCCCCATGAAGGGTCGACGCCACAAGCGACTCCGAGGGGTGCATCCCCATCTGGGTTATTGCGATATTCTGGATCAGCGGCATTGACGTTGCCGTACACGAACCGGGATTGGAATCGGTTGCCAAGGCAACGGTTATTCCCTCATCGATCAAACGCCTCACTGAGGCATAAGGCATCCTCAGAAAAAAGGAGGTGCCGGGAAGCAGGGTGCAGACAACCTGACTTCTTTTCAGGGCATCCATTTGGGGATTCTCCAGAAACAGGAGATGATCGGCCGAGACCGCCCCGACCTCACAGGCAATCTCCGCACCACCGGTATTCCCCAATTCATTCGCATGAATCTTGATTGTAAGCCCCTTCTCCCTTGCAGCAAGCGCGATCGTCCGTGTCTCTTCCGGAGAGAAGTAGCCACGGTCACAAAAAATATCACAAAATTCAGCAAGCCGTTCCTTGGCAACCTGGGGGATCATCTTTTGAGTCACCTCATCAATATAGGCCTTACGCGAAATTCCTCTGGGGATATCGTGGGCGCCTAGAAATGTCGCATGGATCTCCAAGGGGCTCCTCTCCTTCAGCCTTCGAATCGCCCGGAGCATCTTCAATTCGGAATCCAGAGAGAGACCATACCCACTCTTGATCTCAACGGTTGTCGTCCCGTGAGAAAGCATCTCTTGAAGTCTTGGAAATGTTTCCCAAACTAACTGATCTTCCGAACAGTTTTTAGTTTGCCCTACACTCTTCTTGATTCCCCCACCCGCCTGGGCAATCTCCTCGTAGCTCTTGCCCTGACTCCTCATCTCAAACTCATCAGCACGATTTCCGACGTAGAGGAGATGGGTATGACTATCCACAAAACCAGGGAGAACGAGGCGATCCTTACAATTAACAGATTCTGGAAACTGGCTTAAGCGCGGTGCCTGACTCATCATACCCAAGGCAGCAATCCTCCCCTCCTTGACAACAAGGTAGGCATTTTGAATCTCTTCCAAATCCTTCATCTCATCTTTTAACTTTCGGGTTTTAGAAGAGGCGATCCGCAACAGAGAGGTAATATTATAAAAGAGAATCTCTTTACCCTCTGATGTCATAGAGGCCTGTGATCCTAACCAAATCAATAAACATTGTCTATTTTCTTCCCTTATTTTAGTAGAGGCCGATGCCGCTTCTGGAGCTTGGTTCATTGAATCTGGGTCTTCTTGAACTGCTTGAGGGACACCACAACCGTTATCCCCTTTCTATTGAGCCGGAGGCCAAAAAGCGGGTCCTGAAATCCCGTGAGATTGTCGAACAAATTGCCAAACCGACCTATGGAATCAACACGGGGTTAGGATCACTTAAGGACCGTACGATCCCATCCGATCAGCTCACAGAGCTTTCACACAACACCCTCAGGAGTCATGCCTGCGGATTTGGAAAACCGCTTGCCGAAGAAATTTCAAGGTGGATGCTCCTTCTTCGGATCCATACACTCGCACTCGGTTACTCCGGCGTGAGACTTGCCCTGATCGAAAAACTGATCGAACTCTATGAGAAAAATATCTTTGGGGTTGTTTATGAGCATGGCTCGGTTGGATCCAGCGGTGATCTGGTCCCTCTTGCGCACATTGCCCTCCCCCTTCTTGGTGAAGGGGAGGTTTGGAATGACGGGTCGATCCGCCCTGCGGCGGGGGTGCTTCAAGAGAAACAAGTTCGCCGATTCGAACTGAAGGCCAAAGAGGGTTTGAGCCTCATCAATGGAACCCAGATGATGCTCGCCCATGGCCTCCTGCTCTGGGAGAGAGGCGAAAAACTCTGGAGATCAGCCAACACGATTGCCGCCCTTTCTCTCGAGGCGCTCCGAGGTTCCCAAAAGGCGTTTCATCCTTTTCTCCATGAACGACGTCCCATCCCGGAGCTCCAGGAGACGGCACGCTTTCTCTGGAATCTTCTCGAAGGGAGTGAAATTCTCAAGAGCCATGAAAATTGTGAAAGGGTGCAGGATGCCTACTCGCTCCGCTGCATTCCACAGGTGCATGGAACCTATTTAATGGCCCTTAACAATTTAAAAAGAGTGCTTGAGTGCGAAATCCGCTCTTCAACAGACAATCCGCTTGTCTCCGTTGATTCCGGTGAAATCTTGAGTGGTGGAAATTTTCATGGGGAACCGATCGGTTGGGCAATTGATTCCTTCTCAATCACCATGACAAAACTCTCTTCCATTTCTGAAAGACGAATCAACCGAATGGTTGACCCTACCCTCTCCGGTCTTTCTCCATTTCTCATTGAAAAAAGCGGTCTCCAAAGCGGGATGATGATTTCTCAATATACCGCGGCCAGTATCGTTTCGGAAAACAAGGTTTTGGCCCATCCAGCTACCGCTGATTCAATTCCAACCGCCGCAGGGCAGGAGGATATCAATTCGATGGGGTCGATCGCCGCAAAAAAGGGGATGAGGATTCTTGAAAATACCGAACAGGTTTTAGCGATTGAACTGGTTGTAGCGCTTCAAGCACTCGACCTTTCCTTGAAGGATCAACAAAGCCTGAAGAGTTCTCCCCCTCTTTCACGGATTAGAAAGATTTGTCGAAAAGAGATCCCGGTCCTTTCAGAAGACCGCTACCTTCGCCCCGATCTGGAGAGAGCCCTTACCCTGCTCCGCAGTGGAAAAATAGCCTAACAGACTGCCAAGCAACCTAACTGTTTTTCTGTCGATAATCCCGTCAAAGGGAGTGAATTTTTATGTACCCGATCATTCATCTTGGTCCGCTACCTTGGATAGCGCTCTTGTTGGATCCAATGGCATTGAGGAGGGATGCGACAAGGGTCGTCTGCCGTGCTGCCTCTGAAACCGCTTCCAAAGTAGCTACGTTGCTTCATCAACCCAGATTGAGCGGGGGTCTCCATGATCGTTTTAAGGCGCTATTAAGAGGTCAGGGCGCTTGAGGCGCTGGGACTCCAGTTCACATTTCGGAAATTGTTTTCTTATCTAAAGGGAGGCGGTCAAAGATGCTATTTAAAAAAACAAATGATTTCAGGTTCTTGAAGTTTAGTCGCTTGGGCACCTCTATTGCAAGATATCTCTATATTATGAGGCTTACCTCAAAACAGCTCTGTTTGGGGGCATTACTGGTCATTTTAATTACGGCTGGGTTGTACACAATAATACTTACAAAAGGTGGGGACCACTCCAAGATCCAGACTGCAGCGAAGGTTTATTCGATACTGGACAAGGAATGGAGAGAAGATAAGGCCCTATTGCCGGTCATTTCAGACGCCATTCTAAGACTATCGGATGAACGAAATCTTGATCCCCTTCTTATCCTTGCAATCATTAAGGTTGAAAGCAGCTTTCGGACAGAAGTCCGTTCTCATCGAGGGGCCATCGGTTTAATGCAGGTGAAACCGATCGCATTGAAAGATCTGTTAAAGGACAAAGAGACACAAATTAAACTCTACGGTGAAGAGCTTCACGAGCCGATCCTGAATTTACAGGTGGGGATTGGCTATCTTTCCAAACTGCTTAAAAAATCCAACGGCGACCTCTGGAAGGCGTTGATGGCTTATAATATCGGTCCAACGGCCGTGAGCCGCCATTATAAAAACAGGCCCGTACCGGCCAGCGGTTATCCCTGGAAGGTCATGAGGACCTACCACGGGTATTGCAACTTATAGATGCCCCTGCCCTTTTCTCAGTACATCGACCACACCCTGCTCAAGCCGGAAACAACGGGAGAGCAGATCCACCAACTTTGTGAGGAGGCGGTCACCTATCAGTTCTTTTCCGTCTGTGTGAACCCGTTCTGGGTCTCTCTATGCAAAAAACTTCTGGAGAAGAGTAGAGTTAAGGTCTGTACCGTTGCGGGATTTCCTCTGGGACTTGGTCAGCCCTCCGTCAAGGCGGAAGAGGCAAAACGTGCCCTGGATGACGGTGCTGCTGAGGTTGACATGGTGATGAATATCGGTGCCTTCAAATCAAGAGAGTTCACCATGGTACAAAAGGATATTGAGGCCGTTCGGAAGGCAATCCCGAATCTTCTTCTGAAGGTCATTCTGGAAACATGTCTTTTAAACCATGAAGAGAAGATGAAGGCCTGTCATCTGGCCCAGGAGGGCGGCGCTGACTTTGTCAAGACATCAACCGGTTTTTCAACGGGTGGTGCGACGGTCGATGACATCAAACTTCTTCGTGAAACGGTCGGATCCAAAATGGGGGTCAAGGCCTCAGGGGGAATCAAGAATCTTAAGTCAGCACTCGACATGATCCAGGCTGGAGCAACCCGGATTGGTTCTTCCGCTGGCGTGTTGCTTGTGAGAGAGGCCGGCAACCGTGTTTTATCAGTTTGATAACAGATTCTCATTTTGAGAGATAATTAAACACCTCTAATCAAAACGGGCTTATATTTAACTATCTGAAATTACTTGTAAGATTCCGCTCATTCGTTTTTGGGACGATGGCAATAAAATTGCAGTTCATTCTCTCCTGAAACCTGGAGGTCTTATGATTCAACCCAGTCTCAAGAAGCTTTCTTTGGTGGTAACTCTGCTATTTTTTGCCGGCTGTTCCAAGACAGGGACAACAGTTGAAGAAGGTTCTATAGAGACTGAACAATCTGCCGGAGAGACGGAACAGCAGAAAGAGGAGATGCGTGAAGAAGGACTGGCCAACAACGAGATTGAGATCCTACTTGAGGAGGAACATTCTGTAACGATTACGCAGGAGGCGGTCCAGGCGCTTGCGAACTCGGCAAAGGAGCTGGAGTCTGGTACTGTTAACCCATCAGAATTGGAGGAGCCTGTTGCAGAACCGACGGAAGATGGCGAACCATCAGAATTCTCTGATGATCCCCTGATGACTGAGGAAGAACTCGTAGAGGGATCTCAAGGGACGGAGGATGAGGGTCTCGTTGAAATCGACCTCGGGATGCTCTCCATCCATTCCTCCACGGAAACAATTTTAGAGGAACTCCTCACCGGTCATAACCGCCCCAACCGATCCGGTCGTGAAAATATCATTTTTGTCGGCCACGGTTCCCGTTCCAAGTCCTACTTCATCTCTCAGTCCCTCAAGATCCTTGATCTCGAGGGAGAAGGACTCCCTACAACCGGGGGGCGCACGGCACATGGGCTGTTTGGCCAGGCGGTCTTTGACGGAAAGAGGGATAAATTTAATTTCTGGTATGTGGACCTCGCCTCTCACTCAATCGACCGATCGAGGTCACTAAACAACTATTGTTCTCTCGAAAAAGATTTTGATGGAATCGAAGACGATATTCTCGAGCAGGTCTCGCTGCGGCATAAGACCTTTATCCATATGCTCTCGAACACCAACTGTCGGTCACAGGCGAACTGGTTTCGAATCCGTCTCGATCAAAGACTGAATGATCTCCTGCGTGCTGCCTTTGACTGGGGACGGATTTCGGGGAACCTCCTTCGTGTCTTGAGTGGAAACATGACCTTCTACGAGACCCTCGTCGATGGGGTTAATTGGGAAAATCTCTTTTCGCGGGTTGTAGATCTAAACACGCACCCACGCATCTTCCTGAATCTCTATGACAAGAATCGGTCACAGCCGAGACCCCTCTTTATCGATGTTGCCGTTCATGAACTGGGACATGCGTTTGTCAAATTTATGGATGAATACGCCGAAAACACCGTTTCAGATATCCTTCACTTAGGGGCATTGAAGAGCTTTCTTGATTTTAACATCAACCTGACCGGCTTTTTCCCAAGCTGGACACGGATGATTTATAATATCCCCTCCGTCACGATCAATCCGTTCCGGCAACTGCTCAATTGGAGCGGTCTCTTCGCCACGAATTGTGCCGCCACCTATTCTTCAGCCCAGTCGCGCTGGGGAGATCTGGCAGGTCAGGGGGTCGGCGATCTGAGGATTCAGACCCAAGTCGGTTGTCTCTATTATGCCAACCACTTCTACAGGTCTTCCAAGGATTCAAAGATGAAAACGAGTACGAATCCGTTCAATCTCTTCCAAGAGCGTTATCTCAAGGCCCACTTTCTTGACCAGAGAAGCTCTTAAATAAAGCTACTTTTTCGGTTGTTATTTCTCATACTTCCTATAGTCTGCCTCTTTCATGAGCATTCGGGGATTCAAAAAAAGACTC
Source organism: Deltaproteobacteria bacterium (assembly GCA_016180855.1). Classification (NCBI taxonomy): domain Bacteria; kingdom Pseudomonadati; phylum Myxococcota; class Myxococcia; species Deltaproteobacteria bacterium. The sequence continues at coordinate 65,418 of JACPAL010000011.1, forward strand.
AAGGTCGGAATCATTGACCTGATCGCTAAACAGCCGACAAAATCAATTTACGCCCGGATCGTCAATCCCAATTACACCTCACTCATGCCGCAGGTCGTTGCAGTTTGGGCAGAGCAACTGGGACACGAGGTCCACTACCTCACATTTACCGGATTTGAGGATCTTCAGCATGATGTCCCTCAGGAAGTGGACGTCCTTTTTATCAGCACTTTTACCCAGAATGCCCTGACCGCCTACAGTATTTCTGACATCTTCAGAAAACGGGGGATTGTAACCGTTTTGGGAGGCCCCCATGCCCGTGCCTATGCGGAGGATGCTCTCTTTCATTTTGATTACGTTTTGGGACTAACCGATCGTGACCTGATCCAAAATCTTCTCGAGGATCCTGCACCACAAAAAGAGATTGGGGTCCATTTGAGTGCCCCGGGCCAGGTCAAGTCGGTACCCGGGATACGGGAACGCTGGAAGTTCCTAGAACAAAACTTGAAAAAGACGCGGATCGTGCACGTCGTGCCGATGATTGGGAGCTTGGGGTGTCCCTATACCTGCAGCTTCTGCATTGATTCCAAGATTGATTATCTACCCCTCCCCTACGATCAAATCCGTGAAGACCTGGATTTCCTGCAAAAGATGCCGAAGCCGCCGACGGTCGCCTGGTACGATCCGAATTTCGGGGTCCGATTTGACGACTATCTCAATATCATCGAGTCAACGGTCCCACCCGGCCGGATGGCGTTTGGCGGGGAAAGCAGTCTCTCGCTCTTGAGTGAAGCAAACCTCAAGCGTCTTAAAAAGAATAATTTTATTGTGATGCTGCCCGGAATTGAGTCCTGGTTTGATTTTAATGGCAAATCAAAACAACAGAAGAATTTTGGTCTCGACAAGGTCAAACCGATCGCCGAGCATATTAATCTTGTCATGCAATACATCCCCTATGTGCAGACCAATTTTCTGTTTGGTCTCGACACGGATGAGGGTCCCGCCCCTTTTGAACTGACCAAGAAATTTGTCGATCTCTCTCCCGGAGTCTATCCGAATTTTGCAATGCTGACCTCTTTCGGCAATTCGGCCCCGTTAAACAAAAAATTTCAGGAGGAAGGGAGGATCATCGACATCCCGTTCCCGTTCCTTGACGGCAATGCCGGATTAAACGTTCGTCCGAAAAATTATGGCCTGGTTGAGTTTTACGACCACTATCTGGATCTGGTGAGGTATTCTTACTCCCCTGAAAAGATCTGGAAACGTTTCAAGGCAAACAAGCATCCGCTTCCTCGCTGGATGAACCTCTTGCGCGCCACATTTTCAGGTAAGGGAAACCGGGGCAACTATTTTCAGGTAAGGGAGCGACTCGCCAAGGAGCCTGAATTTCATGATTTTTATGCCGGGGCCAGCATCAAGCCCCCGCCCTACTTTCGGGATCAAATCCGGAAAAATTTGGGCGTTTTTTACGATCACCTTCCGCAGAGGGTCGTCAATTATCTCCATCACGGAGAGCCGGCTCCAAACCCCAGAATTTCGAACGCCCTGCCGACCATTTATCCGATGGAACAGGCAGCCGCTTCCTGATTAAGAATCAATCGTCTCACTCAACTGCTGCCAGGGAATGGCGGTAATTTCCTCCTCCAGCTTGACCGGTCGGGGGGTTCGGCAAACGACATAGCCCTTTTTTGCCTTTTTGTATTCCTTGAGAAAAACCTTCAGGTGACGAATGTCTTGACGACTCGGCCGATCATTCCATTTTACCTCGATCGGAATATATTCCCCTCCTCTCTCTATCACCCAATCGACTTCAGGACCATCCGGATCTCGCCAAAAACGGATTTTGGTGGAAACTGTTTTCAGGCGGGCCAGACGAATCAATTCGAGGCCGACATATTGTTCAAACAGGTTTCCCAGCCGATCGCGTGAAAGGGATCGACCTTCTCCCGCACAGAGGCGACGCACACCGAGATCAAACATCAGATAACGGTTCGATTTTGTCAGTTTTTTTCGGGTAAGACTTTGAGTAATCGGTTCGATCCGTTCCGCAATCAAACAATCATCGAGAATTTCAAAATAAGAGGCGATGGTGGTGTGGCTGACACCTATTTCTTGAGAGAGGCCGTGAAGATTGATAATGTTTCCCGACTCCAATCCCGCAAACTCCAGAAAGCGGGCAAAAGAGCCAATATTTCGAACGATCGCCTCAGCCCGAATCTCCTCTTCAAGATAGGTTTCAACATAAGACTTGAGATCCACTTCGCGGTCGGTTGCTTCTCGTTCCTGAACGATTCCGGGAAGCGTTCCGTCCGTGAGAATCATTTCGATCGGTTGGGCATATTCTTGATGAAGAAAAGGATCGAGCCGCATACTCACGACCCGTCCTGGGAGCAAATTAACCCCCCTTCCCTTCCGTAATTTTCTGGCCGAGGAACCGGTCAGGATAAATTGTGCCACATGTCGATCGATAAGATCTTGCACCGCATCCATAATGGTCGGCACTTTTTGAACTTCATCAAGAAAGACGAGCGGCCGTTTGGTCTTTTTTGCCAACGCTTCGATTTCACCGATCAAAAGAGAGCTGTTTTTTTCATAACGCTGCCGGGTGCCGGGAGAGGCGAGGGAAAGGGTCAGATCCGATGAAAGCCGGGCGAGGAGCGTCGATTTTCCGGTTTGACGAGGACCCAAGAGCAGGATGCTTTTCCCTCGATCCAGATGGTGTTGAAGCCCTGATTCAAGCTGGCGCTGAATATATTGCATATCGCACTCAATATTCGCCGAAAATTGAGTGTATTACAACAATATTCTTTTACTGATCGAATATGCGGGCTCCCGATCGATCAAACCGCAGGCCGTTTGGAGGTCGTCTGGTTCCTCATAGGTTTTACGGTGGATTCAAAGCCCTCTCAACAAACCGCCTGACCAATTGATTTGATTCAGGTGTCGGAACGGCCGACGATAAAACCTTGGCCAGCTGTTCGTCGTTCTCGGTGTAATGTTGTTTATAAATCGTGAGTCGCCGGACGAGCGTCTCCCGATCGACCTCCGGATGAAACTGCATTGCCCAGAACGGCTTTCCGAAAACACGAAAGGCGTGAGGACAGGAGTCGGTCAAGGCCAATAACTCACACCCGTGAGGGAGCGAAAGAGCCCTCTCCCGATGCACAGAAACGGCAAGAAACGGATTCGGCATGTCACAAAACAATGGATCGTTTTTGGACTCAAGCGTGAGACGGATCGGAATCGTTCCAGTTTCGAAATCTTTCTTGTCCCGAACAATTCTTCCCCCCAGGGCGGTCACGGCGAGCTGGAAACCATAACAAGAGGCAAAGACAGGGATCTCTTTCTCAAGACAATGGAGAAGGAGCTTCTCGCTTTCAGGGACAAACGGATATTTTTCTCTTTCCAGGACCGATGCCTCACTCGCCCCACCCACTAAAACGGCATCATAAGGATCAACAATCGTTGGATCGAACCGGGGTGTATCAAAGACATTCAGAATCTCAATCTGTGATTTGGCCAAGCCACTGAACCGGGAAAAACTGTCGTGCTCTTCTTGTCGCACACGGGGATCATCACGAATTTGAAGCAGGAGAAGCTTTAAGGAGGCGTTATCTTTCTTCATACAGTCCACTCATTCACCGGTCTCCCTGATTCCTGCCTCTCAAAATAAGCGGCGGTCAGGGCCCTAAAGTCCCGACCATGTTTTTCCACAAACCGTCTTTGCCAACCTGCCCCCGTTTGTCCCGATCGCACCCTCTCCGCAAGGACCCCGTCCAGATAATAATTAACCGTGTCGGGGGGGAGTTGATAAAGGAGCAACCCTTTTTTTGCAAGCGGAAGGAGTTCCAAAACAAGATCTCTCACCGAAACAAATCGCTCCTTCCTCCATTCCAGTTCAGCCGCCAGTCCCAGCTCTGCCGCACGATAAAAATTGGCCCGTGCCTTCGAAAATGGAATCTCCCTCTCCCATGCAATCGCCTCCCACTTCATCCCTTTAAGAAGACCGATAAAAAAGAGACAGTTGGCCATCATGTCGACAACGGTCGGACCGGACGGCATCACACGATGTTCAAGGCGGAGTTTGATCTTTCCATCCTTCATGATTCGGATTTGAGGTCGATTCCACCGCCAGATTGTTCCATTATGAAGAAGAAGATGCTTGAACGCCTCTTTCGGCTCTTTAAAGGAGACCGGAAGGATCGCTGGAAATCGCTCACAGTTTTCCTGAAAAAATTCCAGGAAGGAGTTTTGAAGATAGTCGGAACCAAAAGAAACACGCCCCACCCATTCGTTGTCCTGATTGGTAAAAAAGCCGGTCACGACCGCCTGTTCAAAAAGGGGGATCCGCGTCTCCTCCCACAAATCCTTTTCTAAAAAATAAGGGGAGTTCGCTGACAGAGCGACCATCGGTGCTGAAAGAATTTGAGCCAAATTGAAAGAGCGGACCGCCTCCTCCGGGTTCAGATCAAGATGCAGGTGGAGTGCCGAAGTGGCCGAAACAAACATGATATTCCGCTGCATTCGGGCCAACGATTCTTTCCCCTGGATATTAAGTGGCATTGGTTTCTTGGCGCGCAAATGCATCACCTGTTCCGCCAAGGCCCTGTAGCGGTGGGAGGAGGTCATTTGATCACTCGCAAGATCGTGATCCGTCAGTGTCGGAAGGATCCCGGTCATGAGAAAAAGGGAACCCACCTCACTGGCACGTTTGGAAAACATCTGCTTCATCCGATTCATTTCATTCTCTAACTCTTTTACAACTCCTTGGCCAAGGAGATGAGGCTGGCTTTGAAACTCCACATTATAACGACCCAATTCGGGGGAGGATTCCAGCGGGTCTAGAACCTTCAAAAACTCCTCATTATGGGGAGAGGGGGAAAAATCAGTCGGATGACAAAGCCATCCCTCTATTTCAAAGGCGACCTGACGATCATCCGAAGAGACCTCACCCCGATGAACCTTTTCAATCAACAACTCCGTCTCTTCTTTTAAGTGTAATTGAAAGAGCTGAAAATCGGTCTCTGAAAAACGGCTTTTGCCAATTTCGATTCCCAAGGTTCTCCCTCACCCACCACTGAAATTATTATAGCCGTTCCCCTCTCCCGCCCTTCAGCATGGCTCAGGGCAGGCCAAGGGGAGAGGGCCTCTGTTATTTCCCATGAAGCTTTTTACAAACGGGCTAGCCGGTCTCCGGCAAATCTCTTCGGGAGTCCCAATTTGTACAACCCGCCCTTCATTCATCACGACCAACCGATCGGCCAGTGCGATCGCCTCCTCCTGATCGTGGGTGACATAAACGCAGGTGAGGCCGGTCGTCTGTTGGAGCTGTTTAATTTCTGCCCTCATCTGAATCCGGAGCTTTTCATCAAGGTTCGAAAGGGGTTCATCAAAAAGCAAAATTTTTGGTTCCAGAACAAGGGCCCGTCCCAAGGCAACCCGCTGCTGTTGTCCGCCCGATAACTGGTCCGGATAGCGGTGTCCCAAATCGATGAGTCCCATCTGACTCATCATTTGCTCCACACGTCTCCTGATCTCAACGGAAGGGACTTTTCTGACACGAAGACCGTAGGCCAGATTGTCGAAGAGGGTCATGTGGGGGAAGAGGGCATAATTCTGGAACACCATGGGAATGCCGCGCTTGTGGGCAGGGACTCCAAGGATGTCATGTCCAAAGAGATGGATTTCCCCTTGGGTCGGGTGTTCAAAACCGGCGAGGCACCGCAGGAGCGTCGTCTTGCCGCAACCCGATGGGCCAAGAAGGCAGAGAAACTCCCCCCTGAATACCTCAAGATTGAAATCCCGGATAGCAAAAGATTCCTTCTGTTTGCCACGAGTGGAAAAAATCTTCGACAGACCAATAAATTGGATCGCTCGTTGTTGACGGTTCATGAACCCCTCACAAACTCCCTCTCTCGACCCCGAACGGCCAAACGTAACAGGCCCAACACAATCGCCACAACAATCATTAACATCACGGAAAGGGCCGCCGCCTGGGAAAGCTCCCCCGTCTCCACATAACCCAGGATCGCCAGCGTTATCAGATTCCAGCGTCCGGAGACCACAAAAATAACGGCGCTGATGGCCACCATGCATTTGATGAAACAGAAGACAAGCCCCGAGTAAAAAGCCGGCTTTAAGAGGGGAAGGGTTATTGTCCTGAAGACATGAAAACTTCCGGCCCCCAAACTATGCGCCGCCTCCTCAATAACGGGATCAATCTGTTTTAAGGTCGCCATTCCGCCTCGTATCCCAACCGGCATATTCCGGAAGATAAACAGAAATACAATAATGAGCCAGGTCCCTTGGAGGGCGAGAGGAGGGGCATTAAAAGTGAGAAGATAACCGATCCCGACAACCGTCCCGGGAACGGCGAAGGTGAGCATCGAGACAACCTCCATGACGGATTTTCCATAAAACCTCTTCCTCACAAAAAGATACGCGAGTACCATCCCGAGTATCCCGGAGAAGGGGGTCGCAATGGCAGCGAGAAGAAATGTATTTGCAAAGTAATACCACCCCTCACGAAAGGTCGTAACAAAGTGCCTGATCGTCAATGTGTTACGAGCCCCCCAAACCTCTGTGAATGCACCGAAGAGGACCGTCCCATAAAAAAGGACAGTGAACCCGGTTAAAAGGAGGGCAACCCCCGTCATGGCACTTTTTCCCCTCCATCCCAAACCTCGAATTTTGGCTGTTGAGGCCTTACCGGACAAAGTCGAAAACGATTTTCTCTCGAGCCAGTGACGCTGAACAAAAAAGGCAGCGACGGTTGGTAATAAAAGGAGTATTGCGAGGGCCGCACCTCCCACAAAATCGCGTTCTGCCCCGACCGTTTTGATATAGGACTCAACGGAAAGAATTCTGTAGGAACCACTCAAGACGAGCGGCGTTCCAAAATCGGCCAGCGATTCAATAAAACAGAGAAGGAGCGAGCTCATGATTCCAGGAAGACTCAAAGGGAGGGTTATTTTTAGAAAGGTCTGAGGGCCCGAGGCCCCCTGATTCAGAGAGGCCTCTTCAATGGAGGGGTCGATCGTCTCCAGGGTGCCGAGAGAGGTCAGGTAGGCAAGGGGATAAAGTGCCAGTGTCTGAACAAGCACCATCCCCCAAAAACCGTAGATCGAAAAGATCGCCTCCGGGAAAAACAATCGGGTGAGCAGGCCATTCTTGCCAAGTAAAATGATCGCCGAAAGGGCGACAATAAAAGGAGGAGAGATAAGAGGGAATGTCGCAACGCTCCGAAAAAACGGCTTGAAAGGGACATCCGTTCTGCCAACGGTGTAGGCAAAAAAATAACCGATCCCCGTTGAGAATAAGGCAACGGTCATTCCGAGATGAAGACTGTTCAGAAGAGGTTCCCTGAGGACCGGATTGATGAGGAGTTTGCGATAGGCCTGAAAACTCCCCCCCTCCATACTGATCCAGAAGACCTGAAATATGGGGTAAACGACAAAGAGAAGCAACGCCGCTGCGAGCAGGAGAATCGTGAGACGAACCAACGATTCACTCTTGGTCTCTTTGAAAAAGTTCATTTTTTCATTATTGTCCTGTGACCTCTCGCCATCGTGACAGGAGCTGATTATGCTGCTCCGCCGATTCATAAATATCAACGGAGACCAGACGGCTCAAATTTGAGATCTTCGCCTGTTCCGTCATTTCCGCCTTTGGATGAAGGGGAATATGGTTCCATCTTGAGAGAAGATTCTGCGTCTCCAGGCTGTAGAGCCAGTCAACGAATTTTTTGGCGCGATCGAGACCGGGCCCATTCTTGATCAGGGAGACAGCACCGACTTCATAACCGGTCCCTTCCTCGGGATACGAGATCGTGAGTGGATACCCCTGTTGAATCCCCTTATGAAGGATATCGTGCGCAAAGGCGATGCAAACAGCAATCTCCCCCAACCCGGCCTGCGTGACACAGGCCGAACCTGATTTATTGTAGTGATGGACGGAACGGTTGAGATCCCGAATATATTGAAATCCCTTCTCCTCCCCCATCAACTGGATCAGACTCGCCAGAACGGTATAGGCGGTCCCTGAGGTATAGGCATACGCCATCCCGACCCTCCCCTGATAAACCGGATGGAGGAGCTCACGATAGGAGTGGGGTGGTTTCAGGTCGTTCTCTTTGAGAAAATCCGTGTTTGATGCAAAGCCGATGATCCCCTTGTACCAGCCGTTCCATTCCCATTCCTTTCCATGAAACTCCGGACCTGTCTGATAATCGATCTTTGGTTGATAGGGATGAAGCAGCCCCTCCCGGCCCGCAATCACATGCTCATTGGATCCCCCGCCAATCCAGACCGCAACCTGAGGGTTTGAGGTCTCGTTTCGGATCCGGGCAAGCACCTCGCCCGTTGAGAGCCGGACAAACAGCAGTCTCTCTCCTGATGCCTTCTCGTAGCTCTCCACAATCTCACGACTCTCTTTGGCATCAAGGGAAGAATAAATATGAAGGAGCCGGTCTTCTTTTTTTTGGCAACCGACAAGCGTCAAAATCAAGAAAAACAGCAGGCGAGGCATGAGGAGTTCTTAGATATCAAATTCCGTTGTTCGTCAAGGTTAGGGAGCTGCCTCAAACAGATAAAGCGTTGACTTCCCATCTTCCGGCAGGAAGTAAAATCTCAATGTTCCATTCCCGCTAGCTTCCACGGTCCATGGATTACGCGTCATAATCTCTTTGTTCTTGGTAAATAGCATGACCGGAATCTGGTGAATCGGGGTCATGGAACGAAGGTCCAGCAGGTCAATCCCCCCAACCGGGATTTCGCCTCCATAAGAGGGACGGTATCTGTTGAGGCCACCACAGAGCATGTAACGGGAAGGTTGAAAGTGACAGTCCTGGTAGTCGATCAGGTGATTGACATTATTTTTGATCTTGAGTTCCTCTCCGTTCCGGTTCCAGATGTAGAGCCGACGCGAATCCCAGTTGGCACCGTAAATCCTTCCCTCCTTCGGATCGACGGCAACCGCCCCAATATGGTCATCAATACGAAAAGCGACGGACGCCTCGAATTTTTGCGGATCAACACGATAAATGATCGACGGCCCATGGGGACGATATTCCGCAACAGGTACCCAAAGAGATTCACCATCATAATCGATCCCTCCGGGGTGATAACTCGCCCCTTCCCCCAATGTGAGTCTTCCGATCAGTTTGCCGTTCTGATCAAATTGAAAAAGGTACCCCCTCCCCTTCCCTGTGGTTCGATCATACCTCCCTTCCGGCTTCAGGAATTGGGTCGTCTTCTCAACGACCTCAACGGAGGAGAGATAAAAAAAATCCCCTATTTTGACCATCCCTTGAGGGTGATAGGTCTCAAAGGAGAGGGGAACCGTTTTGACAAGTTTCCATTCCGCATTTTTGGTCAATCGAAAGAAAGAGCGGACGACCGGTGAAATTTCGCTCGATGCCTGCAAAGGCATCATAGGGAACAAAAATAAAAAAAAGAGAGCCCTAACAATTTTTGGGAAGGGTTCCTTGTTAATCATCTTTTCGATAGTGGTAGGATTCTATCATCGCCGCCAAAATACTACGGGCCACCTTTGCCATCCCCTCGACACTGACCGTCTCCTCGTTTGTGTGAATCTGGTCGGCACCGGTTCCCACGCTGAGCATCTCCTCTCCAAAGCGGCTAAAGACGTAATTACCATTGAAACCACCAAACTGTTTTGCGGTGACCCTGGCCGATATTCCGAGCGAGCGGATTCCATAATTCATCAAGATCACAGAGGGATGATTCTCCTCAACAAGGTATCCGTAAAGATCCGGTTTTTCGGCTCCTCTTATTTCACACCGGACCGGAGTCCTATTCTGAGAGAGCTCAAGACAAATCCGTTCCATTGTTGTTCTCATCTCTGACACCATCCTTGCCGCTGCTTCGTGCCCCTCAAGACTCCTCATCTGCCAACTCGCCGTCCAGTAAGGTGAAACGGTATTATACTTATAGGAGGCGGTTGGTTCTCCCTGGGGGGTCAACTCGCCCCTCTCCTCACCACAGGAGACAAAAGCAGAGTGGAGAATCACCATCGGATGATTCGGTGGATGCCCTTCCGGCCGGAAACCGGTTTCATGAAGCAGACGACTTCCGACGGCACAGGCACTGACCGATTTTTTCTCGTCGAAGTCCATCGGATGACTCGTGGAGGTTCTGACAATCATTACCCCCTCATACATCGTTGGCCCGGCACGCCCGATCTCCAGAGGATCCGTTCCATCAATACTGATTAGAATATCCCCCCGGAAGGCATCCGCATCGATCAACTGTACACCACTCGCGGTTTGCTCTTCGGCAACAAGCCCGACAATCTGGATATCTCCATGGGGAATCTTCTGTTCAGCGATGACCCGGAGAATTTCGACGATAATCGCCATTCCCGCCTTGTCATCCGCCCCTAGAGCGGTTCCCGGCGCAGGCCGGATAAGATCCCCTTCCCGTTTCATCCCATCAAAGGAAGATTGATTCGTATCAAGATGAACGGAGAGGTTCCATGAAGGCAGCTCCTTGTCACCCGGAATATAGGCAATGAGGTTACCGGAATTGGGAGGAGTCAGTCCATTATTGCAATAATACTCTTGACGTCTCTCTTCATCCAATGTCTCGATCCGCCGGGGAAGCTCATCGACCGCCACCTGAATGTCCAGAGGCTCGGCCACCTCCTCGAGGAGCCTCTTGGCATAAAGGGTGTAAAGGATCTCCTCGCAACTCCTGGAAGGGATCGGCAAAAACTCCATCACTGTTTTAGCAAGCCGTTCCGGTTGAATAACCGATTTGGGATCAAAGGGCCATTGTAGGTCGTCTTCCCGTTCGTAAGTCACCTCTTCTGTCTCGATCTTGCTTGGTTTGAAATGAAGCTCGTCCGAGGGAGACCGAATCATGCCGGTCTCCTCTCCCTTCCGGGCACAGGTGCAGGCCGTTAAAAAGCTTACGAGAAGCAAGACGGCGAATTTTTTATTTTTCATGACCCCCACGCGACCAATTTTTTAGTGTGCGATCGGGGTTAAAGCAAGAACTATCGGGGGTTTTCTTGAGGAAGACTGATGAGCTCCCTCATCATCCCATATTTCGCCATCGTCTCTACACTGGCTATGGCGGCCCGGAGACTCACCGCAATCAGAGGGACTCCGGCGAGTGAGATGATCAAGTCGGCGTTCAGAATCAGTCCCTTGTCGAGGACTCGGTCAAGGAGATCGACAATACCGGCATGTCCTTGGCGTACTGGTTCCATGGGTCCTCTCAGAAATTTACAAAGCTATACGGTGGCCACGGTCCCGTAAACCGGACGTGGAAGCCTTCAATCTTTGTAATCCTGTCCAAGAACTCCCCTAGTTTTGAAGTCTCCCCTTTAGGGGTGAGACAGGAGAGGTTCATAAGCATCTGCCTTGAGGGATCCTCCTTCCGGACCTTCTCCACCCTGACCTCCTCGACTTGGCCTCGGACACCCTGAAAAAACTCCTTAAAATAGGCGTCTGCGGCCACTTCCATCCTCTCTTTGACGAGCCGTTCCAGTTTCTGCCGAAGAAGATAGGCGGTCCCTGTACCTTTGGAATGGATCTCCTCCTGAAGGGATCGCACCTCCTTATCATTCCGGGTTATCTTCTCCATCATCTTTGCAGGTTCCCAGGAGACCTGAACACCGTACTCCGCCTTCCCTTCCAAACGACGAAGCTTTTCCTTTAAAGTTTCGCTCTCCCTTTCCAACCATTCCCGAAGATTTTCCTCTTTCGATTTCCCGTCCCGTTCTACAACAACGGTCCCGAAGCTGAACGGAACGATCGTTTGAAACCTTTCCCAGGCGAGATCGATCACCGCCTGATGGATCAGCACGAGATCGGAGAGGATTTTCATGTCGTCGTTGGCAATCGGGGTTTGGCACTCCTGAACGACTGCTGTAAGATCATCTATCGGCATCGTGAGGACCGGCTGTCCGTCAATCCCCTTGATCTCAAGCCCGCGCGTCTCATTTCCGGCTACAACGCAATAAAGGTAGAGCCCCTTTTCCATCACCGTTTTCCACCAGCAATCTTTCTGCTGAATGCAGACTCCTCTCCCATTTTACGGACACCCGCCGGATCGGCCACCGTATCAACCATGCGGTTCACGAGATCATCCAGACCGTCACGGACCGACCGGACCGCCTCCGCAATCCCCTGTTCCTCCTTGATCTTGTCAATGGTCCGGTCCAGTTCGATCAAGGCATTCCCGAGTTTCTCAATCTGCACTCCGGTGAGCGTCCCACTCTCCATCCTTTTCACCGACTGGATCCGGAGGGTGTCCCGAACAATCTCCACAATCCCCATCACAAGCCCCAAAAGGCCGTGCTTCAAGTCATCGTTGTCAATCTCAAGTTTCATGGACGGTGCCTTGAGTATTCCGAAGGGTCATTTCTTGCCAAAACGACGCTCCATCTCCTTACGGATCTCTTTGACCTTCTCCCCAAAAACCTTTGACCCCTCCATTTTTTTGAAGAACCCCTGAAATCCCGGAACCAGCCTGTTTAGTGTCCCCAAAACCTTATCCGAGCCCTCACTTGTCTCCTTTTCTTTTCTTTCCTTCATTTGACCTCCCCCATTCTTCCGGCCGGAGCCGGCGGTTGCAATTGAATATCCGATGGAAATGCCAACCCCCACTTCGCCGCTGTCTCAAATGAGGCGAGCGCTGCCCGGAGTTTGATCGACAACAATTCCGTCTTGCAGAGTGAAATGACGATATCCGCGTTGATCACGAGCCCTTTGTCCAGGACCCTTTCCACAACATCGGCCAAACTCTCCCCTTTCGTTGAATGGACGACGGCCATACTAGATCTCCTCCCTCTCCTCTGTTGCGTAGGTCCGTTCGCGGGACTCCGTCTCGGCAAACCCGGAGACCTCCATCTGTGCATCAAGGAGAACTGTGTAAATGTTCTTGTCGAAGATCGACGGAAATCCAACCTTTTTGAGATATTCATTGACCTCGGTTATTTCCGCCTTGCATTCCCACCCGTCAGTCGTTTTGGCCATCTTGACAATCCGGATCGACTCCTTCTGCTTCCCCAATTCATGGGTCAGGAACTCAACCACCTTGTTCTGGGCCTCCAAGATGTTTGGCATAGATCCCCCTTTCTCATTTCTCCCGGTTCTGAATCGCCGTCAGACGCTCGAGAAGCGCCTTTTCGATCTCCCTGTACTGCTCTTCGCCGATATCCCCCATATCGAGCTTCGCCTGAAGAGACATGAGCTCTTCCCGGATCTTGTCAGGATCAAAAAGCTCCTTGTCCGCAACCTCCCGAAGCTTCTCTGCAACCCATGCAACCCCTTTTAAGGGGGCAAGCAAGATGTCATCCAGTAGGAACATTTTTCGTTCCTTTCTGCCCTCTCCCCTTGGAGGGTGTCTCGAGCGAACCTGTCCTGAGCATCGTCGAAGGAGTCGGGGGACGGGTGAGGGGGGGATTCTCCCGCCATTTAATAACGATCTCGATAAAATTGAATGGGGGGACCGGCCCCACATATTTCAACTGGAGACTCGCCCCATACTGATCCTCCAGTGAATTGACCGCCTGATCGAATGCAAGCCGCTTCTCATGGGAGACCAAAAAAGCGGCGTTTAAAATCATCGCATCCCCCAAAACATTGTTTTCCTTTGTTTCCGAGGCAAGGGGTGAAAGGGCCTCCATGAGCCTCCTCGCCATCTGTTTATTTTTAGTTGAGACCGCCTCCTGAACAAGATGACCGACATCGATCAGCTCATTTCGTCTCTTCTCCTCAGACATCCTTGAAAGCCTCTCTTTTTTCTCCCGGATCTTCTCATCCTGTTCTCCGATCTCGCGAAAGACCTGGTCAAGATCTTTCCAGCGGACGCGCAGACCGTACTCTTCCTTGCTGTGGATGCGAGAAAGATTCTCGCGAAACTCCTCCCGTTTAGGAATGAGGACCTCCTCGATGATCCGGTCCCGATGATCCGCCATGGTGCAAAACTTGACCGGAAGGAGCTCTTGAAATTTCATAACGGTCTCGTTCACATTCTGGTGGGCAATCAGAGTGTCGCGGACGAGCGGGTATTTTTTCATCGGCTCCTCGGAGACGACAGCGGCAAACTCCCCTCCAATGACTGTTGTGACCGGACTCGTCCCGTGGATTCCAAGGCAATCCAACTTCATCTCCCCCCGGGTCTCAATGATGCAATACATCCAGAGGCCTTGTCGCTCGCTCATAATACCCCCTCAATGAATGCTCCATATCTCCCCCAGCCCCCTCTTACCTTAAGAGGGGGATAAAAGTTCCTCCCCTTAGGGTAAGGGGAGGTCAGGAGGGGATATGAGAGACGCCACCTCATCCCCTCCCTCCACTCCAGTGAAGTTCCAAATCCACAAAACTGACCGGCGGCATCGGTCCGACGTAATGGATATCGATCCGGCCATTGTGGTCCTGGTTAATCTTCTCGATCTTTCCATCAAACTCCGGCAGCCAGTCACGGTCGAGAAGGAAAGAGGCATCGACGACCACGTCCTCCAACTTGATCTCCGCCCGTTTGAATTCGACGGGCCCCCTCTTGAGAAATCCCAGATATTCATCCCCTTCGACCGCCTTTTTCTCTTCAAGGGCCGCCTCGACCATCTCACCGGCCCGGATGAGCGCCTCGCGGTTTTGAGCTCCTTTCTCCTTAACGGCGCGAATTGCCCGGTTCTCCTTTACAATCTCTTCGTAAATTTCCTTCATGTCGCGCCAGAGGATCTTGATCCCGACCTCCACCTTCCCGTCCAGATCCTTGAGTCTCCCTTTAAGGGTCCTCTTGTTTTGCTCCAAAAATGAGATGATCTCGTCGGTTGATTCCGCCACCGTGCCAAACCGCATCGGCAGGATGGTGAAACGTTCCATCGCCTTTTCCAGAACGCGCATATGGCTCGCCATGTTTTCGCGCGAGAAGACGTAGTGGTCGGAATCGGAGTTGCTCACCACGGCCGCCAGACCGTTGGTGCTCACCGTAACAACCTCGTCATCTTTTCCGCCGATCCCGATCGAACCGAAGTTGGGGGCCTCATCAGTGGCAATGATGCCGTAGAGGTATTTGCCTTCTTGTTTCATCTCGTTTCCCCCTGTAACGTCAAGGAATCGAGCCGGATGTATTGCACCACCGCCTCCTCCCCCAGAGACCGCGCACCTTCCCTACAATAATCAGCGACCAATTCATACGCCTCGCTCAGACGTTCAAACTGTTCCGCCGAGACACCAACATGGTGATCGGGATGAACGGTCCTTGAAAGTTCCCTGTAGATTTTTTTTAAACGAGAAATTTCCACCTTTCCCTCCAGATGGAGAAGCGTTGCCGCCTCGCGAATCTGAGCCGGATCAAACCGCTTGAGGGTAACGGTCGCAAAGCTATAAGGGGGAAGCGGCCCAACGCACTTGAAATGGAGCTTCCCTTCAAAAACCCGATCGACCTCCTCAAGGATATGGAAAAACCCCTTCTGGAGGTCCCGACGGACCAGAAAAGAGGTATTAAAAATCATTCCGTCATTCTGAAGATCATGGTTGGCTGAGTCAACGACAGCACCTCCCAACAATTGGGTTATTTTCCGAACCCAGGCATCCGCACGCCGTTTAAGAGCCTCGGCAAGCAGCTTGCCGATATGGAAAGGATCAGCACGATTCTGCACCATCTGTTGCTTGCAGGCCGCAATCTCCGGATCTTCCTCCGATATCTCCTGAAGCATCGTCCGAACATCCCATGTCACTATGAGGTCCATTTCAACAGAGTCTTTCATTTGTGCAACCAACCGCTTCAAGAGCGGCCCTGACCCCTCCAAAATTCTGTCTAGTTCGGATCGATCACCCAGTATCGTCCCAAATTTAAACGGAAGGACAAAAAAACGTTTCATGACCGATTCGAGCGTCTGCTGATGGGCGAGAAGGAGTGAAACCAACTCCTCTTTCTGTAGATGATCAATCCCCTTTTGGGGAGAATTCCCTACCACCGCACCAAGACCGTTGCCCGGAATAGCCGTGACGTTTTTACCATCAAAGCCGATCGAACCGAAATCCATCGGACGATCCCCCTCAATAACCCCGTAAAGATAGAGATCCATTCTAAGACTCCCTTTTCGCTTTTTGGCCTATCATCGAAACCGCCTCGTCAAAATGTTCTTTGCGAATGACAAGACTCCCCGACTTTTCATTCGCCTCGTCACCGTACCTCTCAATAAAACTCCGAACGGCAAGTGTCACCGCCTGCCGGCAGATCGATTCAATTTCAGCACCGCTCTTTCCCTCTGTCTCTCGGGAAAGTCCCCTCAGGTTGATCCCCTTTTCAAGCGGGCGCCCTCCTGTATGGATCCGAAAAATCGCCTCACGCCCCTCCTCATCGGGGAGCCCCAGATGAATGATGTGGTCGAAACGGCCGGGACGAATCAGCGCTGGATCAATGAGGTCCACGCGGTTTGTCGCACCGAGGATAACAACCCCGCGTAGCTCCTCCAGTCCATCCAGTTCGGTCAAGAATTGGCTGATTGTCCTGCCCATGACACCGGAGTCTCCTTCACCACCCCCTCGCTTGGGGGCCATCGAATCAATTTCGTCAAAGAAGAGGACACACGGGGCGGCTGCCTTCGCCTTTTTGAACACCTCGCGGATCCCTTTTTCGCTCTCACCGATCCATTTGGAAACGAGTTCCGGACCTTTGACCGAGATAAAATTGACCTCCGATTCTGTCGCCAGTGCCTTGGCGATGAGCGTCTTTCCGGTCCCGGGAGAACCTCCGAGCAGGATCCCCTTGGTCGGTTTAAGCCTTGCCTTTTCGAAGAGCTTCCCAAATTTAAGCGGCCACTCGACCGTCTCTCTCAAAGTTCTTTTCACATCCTCGAGTCCTCCGACATCAGACCAGTGGACATTCGGCGATTCAATCGAAATCTCGCGGATGGCAGACGGCTCCACTTCGTTCATTGCCTTCATGAATTGGGGGTGTGTTACCTCAAGCGTCTCGATCACCTCATAAGGAACCTCTTCCAGCGTGATATCCCCTTTCTCCATCGATTCCCGAAGACAGACCATCGCCGCCTCGCGCGCGAGCGCCTCAAGATCGGCGCCCACATAACCATGAGTGATGTCGGAGAGCTTCTCGAGACTGACATCCTCGGCGAGCGGCATCCCGCGTGTGTGGATCTCGAGGATCCTGAGACGACCATTCCGATCCGGAATTCCGATCGAGATTTCCCGGTCAAAGCGACCGGGGCGTCGAAGTGCAGGATCCAGAAGGTCCGGCATGTTGGTCGCACCGATGACAATCAATTGCCCGCGAGATTTGAGGCCATCCATGAGTGAGAGCAGTGTCGCAACAATCCGTTTTTCGACCTCCCCCTGGACGTTCGCCCGTTTGGGAGCAACCGAATCAATCTCGTCAATAAAGATAATGGATGGAGATTGCCGGCTCGCCTCCTCAAAGATACTGCGCAGATGTGCCTCACTCTCGCCATAAAATTTGTGGACAATCTCCGGACCATTGACGGTAAAGAAATTGGCGTCGGATTCATGGGCCACCGCGCGTGCAATAAGCGTCTTGCCCGTTCCGGGAGGACCATAAAGAAGAACCCCCTTCGGCGGGTCGATCCCAAGTCGTTCAAAGATCTGCGGGCTTTTGAGAGGCAGTTCGATCATCTCACGAACCCGTTGCATTTCCCGATCCAGGCCGCCGACATCCTCATAGGCGACCGAGCTCCTCGTCTCCCCCTTCTCTTTGGTCTCCGTCCCTTCGACCCGAACCGTCGTCTGCGGTGTTACAAAAACGAGACCCCCCGCCGGGGTGGTCTGAATGGCGGTAAAGTCCCTTGTACGCGAACCAAAGAGAGTCACTCGAATCTTGTCCCCCTGCGCTACGGGGAGTCCCTCAACGAGCTTTCCCAGATAGCTCGTCTCTCCCGACCGATTGACAACGCCTAAGGGGGAAAGGGCCTTCAGCGTAATCGATCTGGCGGGGGAAGAGGTGGCCGAATGGATCCTTATCTTTTCATCGATCCCGACCTTTGCGTTTTCGCGCACTATCCCATCAATCTGGATCAACCCCTTCCCCCGATAATCAGAAAACGTTGGCAACAACTTGACACCCGTCTCCCTCTTGCCACGAACCAGAACGAGGTCACCGATCTTGAGACCGAGCCTCTCAATCTCGTCCGGATCAATTCGGGCAATGCCGCGGCCCACATCTTTAGGGAGCGCCTCTGCGACTCGTAGCGTAAGAGAACCGGACTCGTGATTCCTTGTTTCAATCTTTGCTTTCTTGGCAGGCATCATTTCTTCCTCACCTTCACCTCCAGCACCCCATTGGTATAACTCCGCTCCAGGCTTGCCAAATCAACCTTTGCCGGCAGAAGCAGTTCCTTTGAATATTTTTTTCTGCCAACGGTCGAGAGATCAAAAACATCATCCCCCTTTATTTCACAATGGATCTCCGATTCGGCGACCCCCGGAAGTTCAGCGACAATCCTTATAAACTGCTTCTCATCAAAGAGATCCGTTAACGGTTCCAGCGTCTCTTCCACCACAGGCCCCTTCGGTTTTTCCATCTTCGTGCTTTTCACCTTGGCGATATCCCCAAACGGACGGACGACTTGTCTCGGCATTCCGCCAGGGCCGGCCATCGTCCGAATCGTGAAGCCGTAGACACCGGTCATGTCCTTTTGCCCCTTGACGCCAAACTCGCCGGACTTTTTTAACTCTCCCCCTTCTTCCGTCACCTTGTCGGCAAGATCGATGAGGCTCGAGAGTCCCTTAAAGAAGCCCCCAAGAAGCCCCCTGGCTCCCCCCTCCAGGTCGATTTCAGGACCCTTTTCCCCTTCACCGCGAGCCCCTTTTTTGGTCATCTCCCCCTCCCTCTGTTTTATAGTATTTCAACTTTTAGCGGATACGACTGTACCCGCTAAAAGTTAGAAATACTTATGGTTTATCAACAAAAATGTACTAACCAAAAGCTGATCAACGCTAAAAGTTAGAAATACTTATGGTTTATCAACAAAAATGTACTAACCAAAAGCTGATCAACCATAGAGTCTTACACCTTAAAATTTGAGTGACATCCTCTTTGCCTCTTTCCTGCCGGCCCCCGTGAGAGCAGCCCCCATTTTTTTTGAGCGCGGCAGTTTCAAAACATTGCGGTACATCATCTCGAAGGCCCGCAGATCTTTTTCGATCCCCTTAAGCTGCGTGTCGATGTCATGGATTCGCTGAACGAGACTCTGCCTCTTGCTCATGAGGCTCTCACGACGGACCGTTAGCATATACATCCGGTTCGCCTGTTGCGCACTGGGTCCGCCGAGCGACTTGAGATGAACGATATCAGACGCCCCCCGAATCGTAGGACAGCCTCGTGGTAAATTTCCCTTGAGTTGCATAACCCCTCCCTTGTCAATGCCGGCCGTTCCGGCAGTATTGTCTAATCGCTTTCTCCACCACCTCGCGAACCTTTGTTGAGGTCGTCTTGCTCCCAATCCTGGATGTCTCCGACGTCAACACGTCAAAGCAGATTTTCTTAAACATCGGATCGCTGAAGTTTATTTCAATTCTTTTTCCGTATTCCCTGGCCGTCCGGGCAATCATGATGCAACCCCGGATCGTTGGAGCAAATTCATATTGACCATGCTCCCTCAGGTGCCGCACAACTCTTACAATCTTCAACGCCTCCTTGACCGGCAATCCAGATTTTCGGGAGGTAATAAGCGATTCCGTCTCTTCGTCCGGACCTTCAAGATCGAGTGTTACCATCCGGTCCCGCAACGCATCCTGTGAACGATGAACACCGGCGTATTCCTCCGGGTTTGAGGTGAAGATCGCCCGAAAGTCAGGATGAATCTTGATGTAATTGCTGCGTCCTTCATCATAATTAACCGGAATATCGAGAATCCCTTCCTGCAGGACAGAGAGGAGAACATTGTTCGCCTCGGGACGCGACCTCGTGAATTCATCATAGATCAGGGTATAGCCGTTCTGGACAGCGACGGTCAGCCGGTTGTCAACCCACCTCTTCGATGACTCCTCCTCCACCTTGAGAACCGACGAGATGAAATTGTCCCGGAGCTTCGAGACATGATAACCGGTCTCGGAACCAACCAGATCCCCGGTTGTCAGTTGTTCATCCCCATGTATGATGACAACCGGTTTCTCCAGGAGCTCTGCCACCCGGAGCGCCATCGTTGTCTTCCCGGTTCCGGAGATTCCGCGAAAATGGATCGGAAAGCCGGCCTTGAGATAATGCAGGGAGCGATCGATTGTCCCTTTGACAAACGGAGTTTCAACAAAGGTCTCTCCCGCCTGCGGTTTTACAATGGTAATGCTCGTATCCTCCATGGATTGCCCACCCCCCTCCTGAACAATAATTTTCTGATTAAGACTAGCCTGCTTTGACATGTCATCCTCCAGGGACGATCAGGTCCCCTGCTTGGCCTATCAGCTACACAGGGGACGTAACCATCCGTGAAAAGGCTGCCTAATGGGCATGCTGGGCCTTCTGCTTGGCCCGGGCAATCTCCGATTTAAAGTTCCGCCTTCTCGCACTCAAGGCCTTGGCAGCAGCAAAGAACGCCTGATGACCCGACCGAAACTCCTGGTGATTCTTCCTCTGCTCCCGATGGAACTTCTCCTTCATCGTACCGACGTTATCCTTGAGATCCTCCGTGAAGCCGTGGAGATCGGCATGCAGTTTCCTGGCCATTATTTTCCGCTTCCGGTGACAGTCGCCGACAAACTTGCGCGCCCCGGCAAGCGTCTTTCCGGCCTCTACGATATTCGTGCCAAGAAAATTCATCCGAGCATCAAAAGAGCCCTTGATCCCATCTCCCATTTTTTTCATCTCTTCCGCAAATCCCATGTTCATTCACCCCCTTCAAACTAAAGAGCGTTTACCTGTTGTTTAACCGAAGACTGACCGATCAGTTCCCCTTCGAGATTCTGGATCGACTTCCTGAACTCACGGCCGCTCACCTCGTCTTTTTCTTCAAACGTCCGAAAGGCGGCCCGGATCTTCTGCTGCTCCTTTTGAAAGACCTGAATCTCACTCCGCACCCGTTCGATGAGGAACGAGAGCTCTTTCTTACACCTCTCCATCTCTTCAAAAAGGTTGGCCTGCATCGACCGATTGAGCCTTGAAGTCAGCTCCCTCTGGCGGGCGAGAAAACTCCGGATCAACGTCTTGATCTCTGTCTCACGACGCAACTGGAAATCGAGGATTCTCCCGATGACGGAATCGAAATCCTTCCTCCGGAAACTCCCCATCGATGCCAGTTTCTCCCTCAAGTGGCCACGGATCGCCTCCTGCTCCATTCGGTAGCCATCGAGAAGCTCGAGTCCCTTTTCAATGAGGGCCCCAACCGCCCCGATGCCCGACTCGAAGGAGGCAACCACCTCACTCGTCAGATTACGAATCTCGCTCGGAACCGACATACATCCCCTTTCTCTGAGGCTCCCTTATAACTCCCCCCACAAGAGGGGACGACCCGTTCCCCTCCCCTTAGGGTAAGGGGAGGTTGGGAGGGGGCTACGAGCCTTCAGATCCAGACGACCTGGCGATCTAAGCCTGCTCGCAAAGGGCAGGGTCAGACCGGCAGGTCCTCTTAGAACCTTTTTCCCACCTAGGCAGGCTGAGCAGCGGTCGCTGTCAAGCCAATCGCCTCGGCATACTTCAGATAGGTCTCAACACCGGAGACAACGACTCTGGCCTCGAGGGATAGAAACTCAATCCCGACGAGTGAGAGACGTGCCCAGGCATCAATGACGATCCCCTTGTCGAGGACCCTGTCGATGACTTCCGCGAGTGACGAACTCGCCATCGATTTTTGTACGGCCATGATACACCTCCTGTTAAACTAGATTACGACGTGGCTTGGCCCAACGGAGAATCGCTCATCGATCTCCGCCGTGTCGTAAACTGTTTATAAATCCTGAAAAGTTCGAGAAGTTCGAGAAACGTGTGTGGTTTTCGTGGAAGGTGACCGTAGAAGGAATGAAGACCGGGAAACTGCCTCTCAATCTCCCTCCAATCCCTCTCTGTGATCATCCCGACCATCTTGGTCCCCCTCTACTCGCGCTTGCTAAAGCAAAAGAGGGACCAAGATCCAGGTTGGAGTCAAAATTCATGCTTATCTATTATTTGTACCAATTGACAAAAAGATATGCTACTCCTGGTCTGAAGGAGGAAATATGGAATCCAAATACAAGAGGATGAAAGGGCA
>JACPAL010000012.1 GCA_016180855.1 Deltaproteobacteria bacterium
GCCCGGAGCGGATTGACAATAAAAAGGTGCTGGGTTCCACGATTGGCGAGTTGCAACTCATCCGGATCGGTCGCAATCTTTTCGAGCGCATTGGCCAGAGCATTTGGGTTTCGTGTGAGCTCAACCGCCGTATTATCTGCCAACAATTCTCGATGACGCGACATCGCAAACTGGATCATCTTGGCAACAAGCGGCGCCAGAATCGCCAAGACAACAGCGAGGAGGATCATCACAATCTGCAACTGCCCACCCCCCTGCCCTCTCCTTCTCCCACCAAACCTCATCTGCCTCATCACCATGTCGCAAATCATCGCGACCGCCCCGACCAAAACCGCCATGAGGATGGCAAAGCGGGTATCAAAATTTTTAATATGCCCCATCTCATGCCCGATCACCGCCTGCAGCTCCTCACGATTCAGTCTCTCCATCAACCCGGTTGTAATCGCAATCGACGCCTTGTCGGGAGATCGCCCCGTTGCAAAGGCGTTGGAGGCAGGGGAGTGAATGACAAAAACCTTCGGTGGTTTTAAACCCGCGGCAATCGCCATCTCTTCCACTACATTCATCAATTGCTGGTTGGCTCCCGGTTCAGCAGGCTTCGCCCCCATCATAAAGAGGACGACCTTATCCCCCACAAAGAGAGAGAAAAGGGAGTAGACCAAAGAGCCCAAGAGCGCCGGGACAACACCAAAGAACGGATCCCCGTAAAAAAAGCGGCCGATCAGGTACCCGACAAAGACAAACAGGGCAATGACACCTAAGATAAGAAAATAGGTGTTCCGCTTGTTACGGGAGATCTGATCGTAGAGATGAGGAGCCGCCATAACGACGAGTCATCCGTTCTTAGAATTGCACCTTTACATTTTTTCGCTCTTCCGGATTCTCCACCACAAAAAACTCCTCGGCCTTAAATCCAAACATTCCCGCCAGCATATTCGCCGGAAAGGCCTGAATCTTGGTGTTGTAGGTTGCCGTGGTGTCATTATAAAACTGCCGTGCAAAGGAGAGCTTGTTTTCGGTTGAGGCGAGTTCCTCTTGCAAGCGGAGAAAGTTCTGGTTCGCCTTGAGATCAGGATAACTTTCCGTGACGGCAAACAACGTCTTGAGTGTCCCGGACAACATGTTTTCCGCCTGACTCGCCTCCTTCGGAGAGTGGGCTTGGGTCGCCATGTTTCGTGCCTGCATCACCTTCTCCAGGGTCTCCTTTTCATGCTTGGCATAACCCTTAACGGTTTCGACGAGATTAGGGATCAGATCGTAACGACGCTTGAGTTGGACATCAATCTGCGACCAGGCATTCTTGACCTGCTGCCTCCAGAAGACGAGGCGGTTATATAAAAAGATCGCGGCAACAACAGCAGCACCAATGACTAATAAAAGTATCAAACCTGTTCCCATGGTATCCCCCTTTTTCTTAAGATGAATGAGTGTAGTAAATTGTGGAAAAACCAGCAATCAAAATTCTTAAAATATTATTTCCTTCTCCCTCTAAAAGTGCTACCTTGCTCCAATCCAAGGGGGGGGTATGAAGAAACTATCTCTGATCGTTGTTTTTTTTGTGATTGGATTGCTCCGGTTGGCCTTAGCCGAGATTCCACCCCACCCTGAATACAACGCCGATATGATCTCCACGAACAAGAAGGGAAAAATCGTCAGTGAAGGAAAGATTTATATCGGAAAGGCTGCGGGGAAACTGGATATGACGATGGGGAAAAACCGTCAGATCCAGTTTTTCCGTTTCGACTCTTCAAAAATTACACACTGTATGCCGGAAAATCAATCTTGCATGGAGATGACGATGGATTTTAACGCCTTTATGAACCAAGATTGGAAGGGGTGGAATGAAAACTGCTCTGGCGAAGAGACGATTGACGGACATCCCTGCAAGGTTTGTCAGATTGAGGGAAAGTTTTTGGGGAAGACAAGGAAATCAACAATCTGGAAGGCCCAGGACCTCATGGGGACGGTTGTCAAGACGCTCGATGAAAAAGGTAATAAAATGGAACTCAAGAATGTCGCCCAAGGCCCCCAACCGGATGAACTTTTTATTCCACCCGCTGAATATAGAAAAATAGGTCTCCCGGGAGATATGGGGAAGGCCCTCAAGGGGTTGTTTCAATAGTTTAAAACGAAGGAGTCCATTATGAAGACAAGACAACTTTTGTTCGTGTTGCCTGCCACTTTTTTTCTGGGGCTCGGTTTAGTTCACGCCCAATCGGTCGCAGTCTATCCAGTCAAGACAGAAGGATTTGAGCTCAACCAGAGTGAAGTCCTGGAAATGC
Source organism: Deltaproteobacteria bacterium (assembly GCA_016180855.1). Classification (NCBI taxonomy): domain Bacteria; kingdom Pseudomonadati; phylum Myxococcota; class Myxococcia; species Deltaproteobacteria bacterium. The sequence goes on from JACPAL010000012.1 coordinate 2,283, forward strand.
ACCGGATTGCAATGCAGGCCTGTTATGACGCCGGCCTTAAATGCAGCGGACGTGGCCAGACAACCGCCTCCGTTCAGAGGGAACAACAGTTTACCGGTGGAGGTCAGATTGCCGGTGCCCAGTATATCTCCGAGTGTGTTTTGGTAGGAAAAACGGAAGATCGATTCAATGTCGGTCTAAAAAACAAGAGCCTCAAGGTATTGGGTGGAGGGTTTAAAAAGGTGGGAGGGATCACCCTCGGCGGAGGAACACAGCTTGAGACAAGCGGGCTTCACTTCGGCGGTGGTGGGATGAACCTCGCATGCCAGTTTTCAAGTACCGCTGACGGCACACTGGTCTATTCGGAATCGGAAGAAAAAATGGGATTCTCCGGCGCGCTTGTTCTTGCCGAAGGGAAATCCTCTAATGTAAAAAAGCTGCAAAAGTCCTTTAAAAAGATCTTCGAGCACGCCAAACCAAAACTGGCGAGTCAATGAATGGCCCCTGGTTAAAAGGCAATTGACTACACTTCAGGATTACTTTACAATCCTGAATCATGATACATAGATTATGTAGCTTGCCGAAAAAACAGTCTTTTTTCCTTTTTGGCCCTCGTCAAACCGGCAAAAGCACCTTGATTGAATCGATCTGGAGGGAACATGTCTGGCATATCGATCTCTTGCATTATGAAGAGTTCTTAAAATACTCAAAGGCCCCAGACCTTTTTCGAAGGGAAGCCATTCAAAAGATCAACAAGGAAAAAATTTCTACGATCTTCGTGGATGAAATCCAGCGAGTACCATTAATTTTAAACGAAGTTCACTCTCTCATGGAATCGGTTTCCTGTCAGTTCATCTTGAGCGGCTCCAGCGCGCGCAAACTTAAAAGAGGTGGCGCCAATCTCCTTGCAGGACGGGCTATCCAACGTTTCCTTTTTCCTTTTATTTACCAGGAAATCCATGATGAGTTCGATCTGGAGGATTGTTTACGATTTGGCTCCCTTCCAGCCATCTACAAAAAGACGGAGCGAGAAAAGATCGATATTCTCACAGCCTATACGGAAACGTATCTCAAAGAGGAGATTCAGGCAGAAGGATTAGTGCGAAATCTTGGAGGATTTTCCCGTTTTCTGGAAATAGCATCCGCCCAATCCGGAGAACTCGTTGATTTTACCGCCCTCGGAAGAGAGGCCCAGCTAACAGCACGCACTGTCCAGTCCTATTATGAAATTTTAGAAGAAACCCTGATTGGGTTGCGCCTGCCTCCCTGGAAAAAAAGTGTCCGAAAGCGCCTCACGGCTCATCCAAAATTCTATTTCTTCGATACCGGAGTCACTAATAGCCTCAATCGCCGTTTGTTGGCTCCACCCGATCCCCTTTTGCGAGGACGCCTGTTTGAACAATGGGTTATTCTCGAAACCCACCGTCTCCTTTCTTACAAGCAGAGCGAAGCCCGTTTGTTTTATTGGCGTACGAATACAGGTGCCGAGGTTGATTTGTTGATTGAAAAACATGGAAAAATCGTTGCGGCTTTTGAAATCAAGGCTTCTCGAAGCGTTAATCGTGCCGATCTTTCAGGACTGAGGTCCTTCAGTGAGGATTATTCCAGAACTAAATTTTTTGCCATTTCGAATGTCCCGAATGCCTATGAAATTGACGCTGTCCTTGTTCTTCCCTGGCAGGAATATCTTGAATCCCTCGAACAATTCCTTTGATAACGGTACCCACCGAAATTCACAGCTGGAGTATTATTCCGACAGGTTTCCAGGAACGACAAGCCGATGTAGCCCTTGACCGTAAGTTGGGATATAGAGTGTCTCATTAGAGGGATTGTAATGAAGAGTCACCACATTAAGATTTTCTTCTAAAAGCACCTCAAAGGTCTCACCCCCATTGGTCGATTGCCAAACGCGTCCCCGCATGCCGCAGGCAGGATTATCCACGCAGTTAGGGGGCATCAATTCCCCGCAGAACATCTGGGATGGATTTTGAGGATTGAGTGCTAATGTGTGGCAGAATAATTGATCTTGAATCTGCTCCCAGGTATCACCGTTATCCGTAGATTTCCAAAGACGGGGCCCTTCATCATCGGCATAAATAGTATTGTTAACGGGATCAATTTCAATGTCGGTAATATGTTTATTGTTCTCTTCAAGAAGGGTCTCCCATGTCCTCCCACCATCCCTTGATCTCAGGATGGGAGGGTGATAAGGGGCCCCTTCCAGAAGGCTTTTGGCTCCCAGTTCCACTCCTAAAAAGAAATGGCCGGATAAATTCTGGGCCACGGCCCAAACGATCCAGGTAGGATGTTCAATACCAAAGGGATAAAAGTTAAAGGAAAGTCGTCTCCATCGTGTATCCGAGACGTAAATCCCCGACTCCCCCTCATTGACCTGAGGCGCAACGAGCATGGTTCCCCGACGAAATTTAGATCGGTCGATCGCAATCGCACGGGCAAACCCCTCACTAAAGGTATAAATCAAATCCCAGGTTAACGCCCCATCGGTCGACTTGTAAAACTTTCCATCCTCACCACTCGCATAAAAATGACTCGGCATCTCTCGATCCCCTCGATGCATCGTCATCTGCAGGATATTGTCCCCCAACGTCTTTCGCCAGATACGTCCATCGTTGTCTGAGACACATACGATGTGACTCTCTCCTTCATCGATAATAGCAACCAATTTACCGGCAACCGATCGATCGATCAGAAATTCCCTGATATTGGATCGATCGGAGCAAGGACCCCTTTGAATTGGCAGATTGAGACGGGGCCGTGCCGCTTCTTGGAGTGGCGTCCTCCTGCCCTGCTGGACCTGAGGTCTTGGAAACATTTCTGTCGCATCAAGAGTTAAAGAAAAAAGAATGAGTAACAGGGACAAACGCCTCACGACAGAGATCATAACACCTTCCTGGAGGGGGTGTCCAGATTCCCAAGTGCTTGGTTCGCAAATGTCGAAGTACTAAGGTTCATAGCGAAACGTCACCAGAGGGAACGAATCGGTTATCGCACTTTTGTCATTGAGCATATTGAGGGCCAGCAGAGGGTGAATCGGAATTGGTGGCCCGCCCATTGCGCCCCGCAGAGTCAGGAAAAAGATCGCCCCCTCAACTCGAACCGGATCAGTGGAATAATCACTGAACAAGACCAATCCTGAAAAAGAGGTCCGGGCCTTCATATTATTACTATGCGCCAGATAGACACCATTGTTGCCCCGAAGATTGATCGATAAAGGGCCGATATTATCAAGCCGATGGAGACCTAAGGGGATCTTTCTTCGCTCGGAACCGTCTTGGGAGATCACCTGAACAAGTAGCTGATAGGTGTTTGGTCCATCGCCCAATACATCAAAGTATTGAACACCCTGATTTGTCTCGTAACCAGCCTTCAGATTTCGAGTAAAGCTGATTTTGGGACTTCTTAAGTCATCCTTATAGAAGTGAATTCCCCTCTCCCCCCGAATTGCAAAATTTCCGTAACAGGCTGCTGCCTTTTCTTCGGTTAAAAATCCGGCATTTTTCAATAACACAATCTTCACATAAGGAATAAGGGTTCGGTTATCGATTTCGTCGGTTGCATTTTGCATCCATTGGCAAACGAGGGGTAATCCTCTTGGTGAATACCGAGGCGCCTGAATTTGCTCCACATAGGTCGCCAGATCTTCTGCAGGAGCACTCCCCCCATAATTTCTGGCAAATCCCCCGCGAGCTGCGGCCTCATTTCCAAGCTGAGGCCAACCGTCTCCCACGTAGTCCCCTGCGACCCCAAATTGCTTTCCCTGCATCTGCATCATGGTCCACAGGCCGAGAAAGTCCTGATAAAGCCGGATCCCCAGGCGTTCGACAGTCCTCTGGGCCAGATCCCTGATCTCTGGAGGCCACTGGGCGATCGGCGATTCGTTACCCATCATTTCTCGCAGGGCGGCCTGACCGGGGTCTCTGGCTACAGAATAAAAGGTAAGCAAATGCTCATAAGCATGGGCCAGCTCATGAACCATATAGCCCTGACACCCCTGATTATCCATTTGCCACACGTTGATCAGGATAACGGAACCAACGGTTGAGGCGCACGCTCGTTCATTCGGTTTATAGTCGGCAAATCCGATTAAAGTTACGGCCGACAATGTGGGGGGAGCTGCCTCCCGCATCTGTTGTGCAATCTCTTGCACCCACTCCGAAGGGGGCGGGTCGTAAACCCTCTCGATCTTCTCCTGAAGCACCTGGGGCAACAAATTCCATGAGGCATCCTGTCCCAGAATCCTGACATGCTCGACAAATACGTTTGTTGCCTCCCCCTCCTGGGCAAAGACCTGGGGAATAATCGTTAAGAGACTGCTCTTTGTCGCCATCACGGAGGATAGCGGCGCTCCGTCTCCCAAGGTTGTTGTCTCCAAAACGACCTGACCTCTCGGACTCATAACGGTCAGTTTGTCGATCGGTTCATCAACCTTGATCCAGACATGGGTCGTTCGGTTCCCTGTGAATTTGATCGTCTGCGAAACGGGATTCCCCGCCTGATCCACCCCTTCCGAATGGATCTCGTCCGGGAAATAAAAGGGGTAGGCCGCCTTTCTTTTTTCTCCGCTCCAAACCACCACTGCAAAGTTTCCAACAGGCTGCGGTGTCAACTGAAAGGAAGAATCAACGCGCGATAATTCAACCGTACTCACTTGATCGCCGGAAAGCTTCAATACCCACTTCAAATAAACCCCCGGCACCCGCCATGATTCTGTTTTTACGGCTTTTGTCTTTGACTCTGTCTTTACTTGAGGAGACGGCTTGGAGGAACAGGCCTTACAACCGGAGATACCAAAGGCCAAGAGGGGGATGAGAAAAACGAGATACCTTGGCTGCACGGTTGTACCGTTTACCAAAATAATACCAGTTTAGCCATTTTATTTTCGACAACCCCCCCCCTCTTATGTTACACGCCCTTGAAAAAGGGGGACCCTATGGGACATTTCATGCCGTATCAGATGCATGTCGCACTGGCCTTGCAGTTCATCGCACTGGTTTCAGGAGTGCTTCTCTTGAACAAGGCGTGTGGAGACGGTTTCTTCTGCAAGAAAACCGGAAAGATCATTGGCGGATTCGTCACGATTGCCACGATCCTTTCAATTCTCTGCCTCTCCTACATCGGGATCAAACGGTGTTGCCACAAAGGTGACGCTGGCAGCTACGAAGGCTGGCATCACCCACCTGTTGAAGCGCCCGGCTTACCTGAAGCCGGAAAACCGACGAATTAACAGTACACTGATGGGTGTGTTGAAAAATGGCTTTTGGGGACTGTTCAAAAATGCCCAGCTGCAAGGCACCCCGAGGAAGCCGCGACGCAGGCGTACTTGAAGGTACGTCGAGGAGCCAGCGACGAGGGGAACGCAGCAGATGGCATTTTTCAACAGTCCCCTGATTACTTTTTAAGGGATTGGATGTACCCGAGCAGATCATTCAACTCCCCCTTCTCAAAACGGGGCCAAGGGATTTCTTTCTCCTGCATCACCGAATGCATGAAGGGGGTGTGGTTCCACATGGCGGCCACCATATCGATTGATGAGGAGGCCTTCGGACTGGCCGAAAGATCGGGACCAGCCCCCTGGATTCCTCCGCCGAGTGAGTGACAAGTATTGCACTGTTTATCGGCAAAAAGTTTTCGCCCCGCCGTTAAATCCGGCGAAGAATCAAAGTAGTTGAGAAAATAGATATAGGCGACAAGGTCGGCAATCTCCCTCTCGGAGAAGTGGGGCGCCTCCAGCCCCTGTTCACTCAATCGGGAAAACATCTGAGGGGCATGGTTCCAGAGTCGAGAGACCGTCTGCGTAAGACTCACCTGCAGGCCAAGAGCGGGGTTCGCCAGGTTCGGCTGGGAACTGTCGTTGCTACCCCCATGGCACTGGGAACATCCCTTGCTGCGATAAACCTTTCTCCCCTCATTGGGGTTTCCAGGAACTCCATACGTTGTTGCTGACTCGCTCCGTGCCGTTTCCCTCAGGTAGGCAACGAGATCCATCATCTCCACTCCCTCAAAGCGTGGCCAAGGGATACCAAGCCGTGACATTTGTGCCGACATCCGGGGGCCATGATTCCAGAGTGTCTTGGCGAGATAAATCGGTGTCATTCCTCGCGGGAAGGAAGAGGGATCGGTATGGCAGCGAATACATTGGCGCTCCTTGAAGAGCCCCTTTCCGCGTGTCGAGTTCCCCGGCTCATCAAAATAGTTTACATAATAAAGGAAGGCGATCAGATTCTCAATCTCGGCTCCGGTCAGATGGGGACGAATAATCTTCATCTCCCGCATCTTCCCCCCCATCGTTTGGGCATTGTTTAACATCGCGCTGGCGACATCAAGACGCGAGCCTTTCAGGTTGATCTTCCCGAGGTCATGACCGATACGACCCCCTTGGCCGAGGATTGAGTGGCACTTCGAACACCCCTTTTCAGAAAAGAGATGGTCGCCCTGCACGGGACTTTGCGGAAAATTTTGCTGTCCGAATCCGATGACAGGAGAAATCAAAATCGCCAACAGGAGCCAACTGACAGAAGAGATCCTCATTCCGATTTTCCTCCCATCCCTGGAAGATATCCCTTAACCCTCTCATGAACCTCTTGAAGAGAGGACTCACGCCCTTCCTCAATCTCCCAGATAGAGACGATCGGAAAGATCTTGGTAAAGATCATATAAAGCAGAATAAAGGCAGCGAAGCAGCCGGCGGTAATGGCGAATTCAACTAACGTCGGATGATAGATCCCCCTCACGTAAGGAAGACGCGGGTTGACGAGTGATGGGACGACGATCGTAAAACGCTCCAACCACATTCCGATCGTCACGGCGATTGAGGCAATGACCGTTCCACGCACCGTCCGTGTCTTGCGGTTTGCCAGGATCACAAACGGAATGACAAAGCAACAGCCGACCATCATCCAGAAATAAAAGGCGTAAGGACCGGACATCTTGGAGCGGAAAATTTCCATCTCCAGCGGTTCATTGCCATAGAAGACAGTCAGATACTCGCTGAATGTAAAATAAAACCAGAGGAGCGACATGACAAGCAGGAGAATGCCGAGATAATTAAAGTGGATCTCCTTTAAGTATTCTTCCAGGCGATAAACCTTGCGGATGATGGCCATCGCAATCATGAGGGCGGCAATCCCCGAGAAGATCGCCCCGACAACAAAGTAAGGACCAAAGATAGCGGAGTGCCACATCGGCTGGATCGTCATGGAAAAAACGTAGCTCACTACGGTGTGGACGGAGACCGCGATCGGAATCACAACGACCGCCATGATTGAAATGAGACGCTCGAGGATCCGTTTTTGTTTCGGTGTCTCTTGCCAGCCAAGCGCTAGGATCCGGTAGAACCGTTGCCATTTGACGCCGCGATCACGAAGGCGGGCGATATCCGGGATCAGGGGCAGATACAGGTAGATCGAAGAGGCGGTGAGATAACAGGTAATGCTCGTGACATCCCAGAGAAGCGGCGAGGTAAAATGGGGGTGTTTGATCACATTCAGCATCCGATCCGGGCGCCCCAGATCGATCAGGATATTCCCCACACCGAAAAGGAGGACCATGACCGTGATCACCTCAGCCGATCGGGTGATCGCGCGTCTCCATTCTGCCTGGGAAATCCTTAAGATCGCCGAGATGAGTGTCCCGGCATGAGAGATGCCGATGAAAAAAACAAAATTGGTGATATAGATTCCCCAATAGGTCGGTCGGGAAAGGCCGGTGACCCCAAGACCACTGTGAAATTGCCGGAGATAGGCCAAAAATCCGATAAACCAGATGGAGAAGAGGATCGCTGCAGTAATCCAAAATCGCTTCGTGGTCTGTTCCACCGGTTTAAGGAGAATCTGGTCCTGTTCACTGACCTTCATCTAGTCACCTCCTCCTTCTGAAAGATAGATCACCTTGGGTTCCGTTCCGAGATCCTCCATGAGGCGAAACGCCCGACGACTTCGAACCAGTTTGGAGACCTCACTCTCGGGGTCATCAAGATCCCCAAAAATCATCGCTTGTGAGGGACAGACCTCCACGCAGGCGGGGATATAGTCTTCAGGGATCATCTCCCGACCCTCCACGCGGGCCTTTTCACGCCCTTTCTGGAGGCGATGGGTACAAAGGGTACATTTTTCAACGACCCCCTTGGGACGAATCGATACATCCCGATTCCGGATCGGTTTCATTTCTTCCGGCCAGACCGGTTTTTTCCAGTTAAATTCACGGACGGTATAGGGACAGGCGGTTGTGCAATACCGGCAGCCGATACAGCGCGAAAAAATCTGACCGATAATCCCTTCCTCGCTCTTGTACGTCGCACTCACGGGACAGACCTTCGTGCAAGGGGGGTTATCACAGTGGAGACACGGCAACGGAAAAAGCCTCATCCGAAAATGGGGGAAGGTCCCCTCAAAAGTTGGAAGAACACGAATCCAGTGGATGGAACGTCCTTGCTCATGGAGTTCCTGATTCGGTGGGGCCACATTATTTTCCGACTGACAGGCTACCACACAGGCCTGACAGGCGCTGCACTTGTCGAGATCAATCACCATTCCCCATCGTGTCATACTCGTATCCCTCTCATACCTTATAAACCTTTACGCGGGTCATCCGAGGCTGGGGCAATTCCGTCGATCGTGAATCCCCTTCCTCAATATCACGTGGGTTTGCCCCAATCCCCTTGGCCCACCGTCCCATCCCCTTATGACCAAACCCGACAGGAACACCGACGGCAGCCGGGTCTATCCCTTCATAAAGTCTGGCAACTCCGCGAATCCTGCCGCTTGAGGATTCAACCCAAATTTCGTCGTTCTCATCGATCTTTAACTGATGGGCCGTTATCGGGTTCAGTTCAAACCAGGTCTTCCAGCCGATTTGAAGGTGGGAGCCGGCGATATCGGCAAGCCAGGACTGATTTGCATTTCTTCCACCGGTCATCGTCATCAGAGGATAGCTGATCAGGGAAAAGGGGAAGTCCTTCTGAACGCCCGGAGGGATTGTCGGGAGATCCTTCAAGCCGGGGAATTCAAATCGTCCCAGGTTATTCCGAAAGACCCGCGCCCAGTCTTCGTAAAAATAAACCGGATCCCACCATCCTCCCTTTTCTCGAAGCATTTTTTGAAACTCATCAAGATTGCCATAGGAGGGGGAACGCCAGCCACCACGAGAGAGGAAAGAAGTCCAGGTCGCCTCAAATTCGGTTCCAAACAGATCTCCCTTTTGCGATTCGAAGAGTTGTCGCATCCTCTCCCAGAGGGCCGTCTCAAAATCCTTCCACGGGAGCGCCTTGGAGATCGGATTCCCCAAAAGGCGTGACAGTTCCAGAAGAAGATCACCGGTATGTCGTGTCTCATAGAGTGGGGGGCGCACCGGCGCTGCAAGACCGACGAGTGGAAAACCCTGTATCGTGGAGACTGGGAGATCCTGCCATCTCTCCAGATAGGTATGATCCGGCAGGACGAGATCGCAGAAGGCAGTCGTCTCATCGAGAAACGGGGAGAAACTGACGAGAAGCGGAATCTTGGCAAAAATTTCACGCAGCCTTCCCGACTGCGGATTCGAAAAAAGCGGATCGGTGTAATAAAAAAAGAGGGCCTCTAAAGGATAAGGGGTTCGGGCAGTCCATTGGAATTTCCCGTGCCCAAGTCCCTCGAGGGCAATCGCATCTCTCTCGACAGGCGGAAGTTGTCCTGTGTCGGCCTCACGCGGGATGAGGACACCACCCGGAATATTGATGCTTCCGACGAGGGCATTCAAGGTATGAATGGCGATCTGGTCTCTTGGATCGAGTCGGGCCGAAACGGCCAAGGCCGGCTTTGTGGCAGCGAACTCACGCGCCAATCGGATGATGGTGTCGATCGGGACACCGGTCAGTTCCGAAATGATCTGATGGGAGTAGTTCTCCAGGACAAGGTTTTTGAACTGACCGAACCCGGCCGTATGCTCACCCAGGTAATAGCCATCATAGAGATCCTCCTTCAGGATGACATGGATGATCCCCAAGGCGAGCCACCCCTCGGTCCCTGGATGGATCGGGACCCATTCATCCGCCTTGGCGGCAGTTGTTGAGAGACGGCTCTCGACCTGTATGACCCGTCCGCGATGTGCGACATTGCCACGTCGCAAATTCGCCCAACCTCGCAAATTTTCGACCGGCGAACTCGCCGCCTCCAGGAGCGGTGTTGAGAAGGAAAGGAGAAAGCGTGTCCTTTCCAGATCCCATTTCGGTTCGCTTCGAATACCGTGGGTCTTTTCGAGCGCCTCGATCGGCCCCTGCCATGGTGCAAAGCTGTTATCGAGATAATTGGGGGATCCATAAGCCTCTAAAAATCTTTCGAACAGGGTCCGCATCAGTCCGTGATAACGTCCTCCCATCACAGCAACCTTGTGGGTTTCTTTCGCTTCCCGAAGCCGTTTCAGCTCCTTGGAGACCGTTGCCAACGCCTCTTCCCAGGTGATCTTTTCCCATTTTCCTTCGCCTCTTTCGCCGACGCGCCGCATCGGGCCACGCAGCCGATCCGGATCATAAAAAGACAAGAGGCCGGCAACTCCCTTGGGGCAAAGGGTCTTGTGATTAATCGGATGGATCGAATTTCCCGTAATGGAAACCGGCCACGAGCCGATCATCCGAACACGAATACCGCAGGCGCCGGGACATTGCTGACAAACCGACGTGACCCAGCTCTCCTCCCCACGCGCGAATGCCTCCTCAATCCCGGCCAGTTCGGAGGCCGAGAGGAGGCCTGACTGCCAGGCAAAAAGAAGGAGAGAACCGATCCCCGCATCCTTCAAAAATTCTCTACGAGAAATCGTCATAAGTCACCGATGACACGAGATACAATCCACAGAGGCTCCTTGCCTCTGATGGCACTCAAGACAGTTTTCCATTAAAAGATCCTTTGGCGCCGTCGTCGGAGGTTTGTTCCTTTCCTCCATTTTGCCGTGACACTCCTCACAGGAGACCTTTCCAAATGTGACATGTCTTTGATGCGAAAAGTAAACATGGTCTGGCATGCGCGTGAGACGACGCCAGGGGATTTTCCCCTCTTTCTCGGCATACTCGCGCACCTTGGCCTCCTCGGGTTTTTCGGAAAGAGGTGCCGCATGACACCCGAGACAGATCTCTACAGGAGGGAGGGTTGCGAAGGCTTGGGTTTCCACCCCTGTATGACAGTGGTTACACTCCAGTTTCAGCTCCGTTACGTGAAGCCTGTGATTGAAGGCAATCGGTTGCACAACCCGTTGTTTGAATCGATGCACCCCTGCCAGAATGGCGAGAAGAGCGATCAACACAATCACCACAAGAACGATCTTCCCCTTTAATTTTCTTTGACTATCAGACATTATACTTAAAAATAGTGGGCAATGGCGGGAAACAACATGACCTCACTCATCGACCTGTATGAGAGAGATCATGCCCAATACAGCAAGTGGGTCTTTATCAACCTGTTAGAGTCCCTTGAGGTATTGGACAACCTCGGCAATCAATCCATCATCAAGTTTTCCCTTAAAGGCGGGCATTTTTCCGCCAATGCCGTCGGTAACGCTCTTGATGAGGTCAGCATCCACTTTGGCCTTGGTGTCGTCCGTAAGATCGAGTTGTTTCAGCTCCACCTTCATCCCTTTGACCATCGGGGCGCTCCCCTTGCCATCAATACCGTGACAGACCTTGCATTTGGCCTCGAAGGTTGCCTTCCCATCGGCAAAAGCCGAAGGGGTAACGGCGGTGAGGAACCAGAGAATCCCAATGATCAGTGATATCTTTTGCATGAACCCTCCTTGGTTTGTTTTCAAACCCCTTTGTCAACAGACCGCTAAATAGAGAGCTTTTCCCGTCTTTTGAATATGATCTTCCTCGCCTCAGGGGATGATTATTATCAGGAGCACCTCTGATATCAGTGATGTGTCTCAAAATAGGCGATCACGAGGAGCGATGCCAGAAAGAGGATCGAGACGATAATCATGACTCGACGTTTGGCATTGAGTGACATCATTTAAACAAGCGCCTCCCACACGGTTAAGATGATTAAGGTCACGACGGCTATCACCCCGAGCCAGATGGAAAAATCCCGGTTTGGAAATTTTTTGGCAAGACCGCTCTCAATAAATGGCCAAAAGATGAGAAGGGCGTAGGCGGCACCGGTCCCCAACACCCCAACCTGGAGCGAGGTCAGTTTCAACCACCGAAAGGTAAAATAAAAGTACCACTCCGGCTTGATATGTTCCGGCGTCAAGAAAGGATCGGCAGGCGGCCCGAGCCGCGCGGGAAAAAACACCACCAAAAAGGTAATCAGGAGCGTGAGACACATCCCGATAATCACCTCCATCAGGAAGTGATTTGGAAAGAACGGAAAGTGCCTCTCCGGCTTTCCCTTGTCCTCTTCAAACTGAAACTCGGTCACTCCCAACAAACGAATCAGCGTGATATGAACGACTAACAGAAGCGTCAGGCCGAGCGGCAAGAGCATCGTGTGAAAGACGAAAAATCGCGTCAAGGTATTCTCCTCCACACTATCTCCACCTCGCATAAAGCGAGCCAGAAAATCGCCAAGTAACGGCACATTCTGCGTGATGTTAGCCGCCACCGTTGCCCCCCAGTAAGAGAGCTGCTCGTAGATAAGGGAATAGCCGGTAAATCCAAAACCGAGCGTACAACCCAAAATCAGGCAGCCAATCATCCAGTTGAGTTCGCGCGGCTTCCGATAGGCCCCCGTAAAGAAAATACGAAAGACGTGAAGGATGACTGCAATGATCATCAGATTGGCCGCCCACTTATGGACACTCCGGATAACCCAGCCAAAGTGGATGTCGTAAGTGATCCGTTGAATGCTTGAATAGGCATGGCCCGGTTCTGGAACGTAATAGAATGTGAGCAAGATGCCTGTGACAACCTGGATCATAAAAAGGTACGCCGGCGTTCCACCGAGTGCAAACCACCAGCGCTTGAGATGGTGTGGAACCGGCTCGCTCGTCACCTTGGTAAAAAATTCACCCGGAATGGGGATCGAGACCTTCAGCCAGTCGGTTAATTTTTTGAAAATCGGTTTCACTCTTCCTCCAGTGATCGGTGAAGCTTGATCAAAAGGAGAATGAAGAGAATGAGAAAAAGTCCGACCAGCGATCCAATGGCCCATCTCTTCTTGACCTTTTTCCAAAGTGCGGCCGTCTCCTGTTTCATCACCTCGAGATTGGTGAGGACCAACTCGGTTTTTTTCTCGATCTCCATCACATCAAGCGTGTGTGTCATTTGATGGAGTGCGTTGCGCTCGGCAAACAGTTTCTCTTCAAATTTGCGGACCGGCATTCCACGACGGTCAAGCTTGTGGAACGTCGATTTCATTTTTTGAAGCTCCAGCTCGGCTGAGATAAACGCCTGTTTCATTTTTCGACCGTTCTCATACGAATGACATTGCGAACAGAGCGTCTCATCGATGAGATCAAAGGAGGCCCGTTCCACATCGTGACTCTTATGGCACGTGACACAACTTGGCCCAATCCCTCGGCGAAATGCTGAATAATGAGGGCTCTTTTTGTAGTTTTCCATGACACCGACGTGACATTTGCCACAGAAATCCGGGATTTCTTCAGGTTTTGGCGAACCGACAAATCCCTTTTCAGGATTCATCGCCAGAGCCTCGTCGTTGGGATCTCCACCATGGCACCCTTCACAGTTGTTTCCCAGCTGGGCGTGAATGCTCTTTTCCCAGAGGCTGACCGGTTGCGCCAGCTCCCCCCCCATCTCACGATGGCAGGAGAGGCAGACGCTGACTTTTGCCGGTTCTTCAGCGAAACTCAAGTTAGGCAACAGAAGCAGGAGAACGAATATCGCCCCCCTTAATTCAAGGGGAGATATCACGAGACCCATACCTCATCCTCCTTCTCTTCCAATCGAAGTCGTTCCAACCCCTTGGGCGGTGGCCCAGAGACCACGCTCCCGTTCACATCAAACCGGGCCCCATGACAGGGGCAGAGAAACTCATTTTTCACCCCTTCCCAGGTCACAAGACAACCCAAGTGGGAACAGACCAGCGAAAAAGCGGCGTACCCCTCGGTACCATGGATCACCACCGCCGGCCCTCCCCGGATATGAAATCGCTTCATCCCGCCGGGTGGGAGTTCGTTCTTGAGAATCTTAATGGTTTCACCCCCCTTCTTTTTTGAAGGAGGGATCAGATAGGAAAGAACGGGATAGAGGATACTCCCGGCAAAGATTGAACCAAGGAAACCGAGCGAGATTCCCAAAAATCGGCGGCGTGTCGGTTTCACGGTAAGATCAGGCTCCCACCCCCGAGATCGACCCTCATCTCGGTCTCCTGGATCAATCGGGGTTGATAAAGATAATAAAGTCTTGCCGAGATCTCCAAGGCTCTTTCCTGTGGAACAAAAAAGGTGAAATGTTCAATCTTTTCCTCTCCCGGTTTGAGACGGTTATCCTCCTTGACCTTAAACGCCTTGAGAAAAAGATCGGAGTCTCGCGTGATCCTGTTCCCTGCCTTGTCAACCATGATCTTCTGGTAGATTCTTTCCTCTGAAACCAATGTTGTCCCGCCGCTTGTCACCTGGAGTTGGAGGATCAGTTTTCGTGTCGGCATGCCAGTCGGAACCTTGTGCCCCGAACCGACATTCTTGAGCCTCACCACCGCATGGACCTTATCGCCCGAACGCCTTGCCTCACCGATCGTGATCTCCACCGCCTTTTTCACCTGTTCGATCGAATGCCCCCCGACCGCCTCGTGACTATTAATATAAACCTCTTTAACCGGTTTAACACGCAGAGGGACGGGTGACCCTTCAATCGCAGGCATATGACACGACTGACATTCCCTCCCCTCGCGGCCGAATGAACTCTCCCTCCATTCGGAATAGGTCTCAAAGATCGGGGCGCCGAGGTCGTTGGTGTACTCGTGGCAACCGGCGCAAAAGACAGATTTTTCGAAATGGGGAGCGCTCTCGATCGGGTGAAACGGTGAACTGATCCCTTTGAGAGGACCCCATTTCTTTTGGGTCAACTCTAAAACAAACGGATCTTTGGCACCCAAACGAACCTCTCGGACCCGGTGGCAAAAATCACAGCTGACCCCCTGTTGGATCATCGGCTCTTCGATGTCCTGACCTTTGATAAGGCGCGAAAAAGGGGCATGGCAGGAGAGGCAAAGAGAGTCACTCTTTCCCCTCGTCTCCCTCGAGGTCTCAATAAAAATAGGATAAAAGATCGGGTCCGAGACGGCGTTGGCATGCATCGATCCCTTCCATCCTTCATAGATCGCCTCATGACACTCACCGCAGACCTTGGCAGAGGTAAACCCTCTTTCCTTAAGTTTTGAAGAGCGTTCTTCCCCCCACGAGGGAATCGCGAGGAGGAGGAGTATAACGAATAGGGGTTTCATTGAATCCTCCATCGGTGTGGTGCGTGACAAGCGGTGCAACTCAGCTCCTTGGAAAAGAGGGGATGCCCTCCCTTCAGATCAGAGTGGCATGTCATGCAAAGCTCGCGATCTGGGCGGATTTTTTCATGAGGCTTATGACAGGTGGAACAGTCAAAGGTCGACATGGGGGCTTCTTCGGGAAAACTCTCTTTCCCAACCTGAATTTTTTGATGACATTCAAGGCAAGTTTTCCGATCGGGTCGGAGTTCCTCTGACTTGGCCAAAAAGTGATGACAATCGGTGCAGTGCATAAAGGCCATTTTTTTGCCAGGTCCTTCCACCTTGTCGGTGTGACAATCGATACAACGATCGGTCGGTTTAATAAAATTATGAACGCCTCCCATATGACAATCCAAACAATCAATCCCCGCCTTTTTAAAGTGAACCTGATGCCCCGCCGTTTCACCAATCAACTTCCATTGAGGATCCTGACTCAAGTGACACCGGGAGCAGACCTTATGATCGAGTTCCGGATGGCGAACAACCTCTTTGGGTTGCTGTGTAAAATAAAACCAGACTTGATGAAGACTCGCTGAAAGTGGTTGTTTGTGACATTCATGACAAGAGACAAGATGATGAGGAGAGGTGCTCCATTTTTCAAACGGCTTTTGCATGATGTGGCACGACTGGCAGAAGCGTGCATCGTGTTGAACATAATCATAGGAACGATAGATAAATAAACTCGACAGGGCGATGAACATAGCGATTCCTGCTAAAAGGATTTTTCGCATTTCACAAATTCCACAGCATTATTCATTTTGCATTATGATTGTCATCATACAATTTTTCCTTTGAGATTTCACATCCCTTTGTATGTCTGATCCACCACAGAAATGCAGCAATAAAGAACAAGGGTAACAAGGTAAGCAAAATCGTCGTGCCGTAATAGGCCATCCGCGACTCCTCTTTTGACGAGAAACAGACGGCACAGGCCCAAAGAGGAGACGAGACAAAAAAAATGCTAAAGAAGGTAAAGGGCCACATAGATGACAGGCCACAGTAACACAACAAAGAACCAATAGATCCGGCAAAGGGCGAGTAGGGTTCCGGCGTTTCCCCTCTCAATCCGTCGGAGCCTCCAAAGGACAAAGAAAAGCAACAACAGCGCCACGACGACATGAAGCCCATGCATGCCGACAATCATATAAAACGTCCCCCCGTAAACATTCAGGGCCGTCGTAAGTCCGAACTGGATCAAACGGACCCATTCAAAACCTTGCAGGCCGAGAAAGGCAATCCCGAGCAACGCTGTTATCCCAAGAAAGGTCGAGATTTTTTTGATCCCTGCCTCGCGAAACGAACGGACGGCCATGTTCATCGTCCAAAGGCTTGCAAGAAAAAGTACTGTATTGACCGCGGTGGTGCCAACGGGGAGTCTCGGCTGTCCTACGGGGGGCCACGGATGAACCGACTCCCTCAAGATCCAGTAGGAAGAGAGGAGCCCCGCAAAAAACATGATCTCCGTAAGAATGACAAGAACGAGGCCAATTTTGGCCGATTCTTCCTTGATCATTTCACCCTCCCTCCTGGTTATCGACCTCTAATAATGTCCGGTACGAGTGCAAAATAAAGGATGAAGAGACAAACAACGCCACCCAACAGTATCCAGAGGATATACCAGGGTTCCCACTTGAGACGCATGTAGTAGGCCCCCACCAAAAACGCCTTGGCAACCGCGATCACAAAAATCAGGATCGTCGACAGGACGACATTTCCCCAAAAACCGAGGAGGAGACTTAGACTTAAGAGAAAAAGGAGAACGGCCCAGAGCGCGACGAGGATTTTTGGTTTCACGACGCCCCTCCTTGAGAAGCAAGATAGAGGAGCGGAAAGAGAAAAATCCAGACGACATCAACAAAGTGCCAATAGAGGCCGATCGATTCGATCCGGTGAGGAGTCCTTCCCTGACTCAAACCCCCCAAAATAACACCGTTGGCAACAAGCCCTCCAATGACATGAAGTCCATGAAGGCCTGTCATCAAATAGTAAAAACCCCAAAAAAGGCTACGGGACGGAACAAGCCCCGCATGAATCTCATGAGAGTACTCATACCCTTTGAAGCAGAGGAAGAGGAGGCCCAAGAGGATCGTCACTCCGAGATACCGTCGGCCCAAGGCAAGATCCCCTTTTTCAACAATAGAATAATGGGCCAGTATCATCGTAAGGCTGCTCGTCAGCAGGACAACCGTATTCACTGACCCGACCCACAGGAGAGTTCGACCGGCCTCCATTCCCCACTCAGGATGATTAAAGCGGTACAGGATGTAACAAACGACCAACCCACCAAAAACGACAATCTCGGAGGCAAGAAACCACCAGATTCCAAGACGCCAGACCGGAACCTCTACGGACGAATTGTGAGAGACGGCGTGATTCACGAGGCCTCCCCTTGGGAAAGCCAATCTTTTGCAGCCCCGGGAACGCTGTACTCATAGGGACCTCGGACAACAACAGGATCGGTCTCAAAATTTCTATGCCCCGGAGGGGAAGGAGCGATCCACTCCAGCGTGTTAGCCTGCCAGGGATTCGCCTCCGCAAGACGCCCCCGCCTAAGACTCAGAAAAAAATTAAGGATAAACGGAATCTGTCCCGTCAAAAGAATGATCAGCCCCACCGTCGCCAGGACATGGAGATGCTGAATGCGATGCAAAAATTCAAAGGCACTGGGATCGAAGATACGCCGGTGATGACCGGCAATCCCGACAGAGAAAAGGGGGAGAAAAGCGAGGTTAAAACCAATGAGCGTCAGCGTGAAGTGGACCTTGCCCCAAAATTCGCTCAGAAACCGGCCAAACAACTTGGGGTACCAATAATAGATCCCGGCAAAGGTGGCGAGAAACGTAACGGGGAAGAGGGTGTAGTGAAAATGGGCGACGACAAAATAGGTGTCATGAACGTAGATGTCCGCCGCTGTCGATCCATTCACGATCCCCGTAACCCCCCCCAACAAAAACTCGGCGATCATTCCGAGGGCAAAAAGCATCGCCGTCGAAAAGGAGATCGACCCTTTCCAAAGGGTGGCAATATAGGCAAACAGGGAAAATGCGAACGGAACGGAGATAAGAATCGTCGTGATACTAAAAGGCATCGCAAGCCTCGGATCAATGCCGCTGATAAACTGGTGGTGGGCCCAGACGACAAAACTCAAAACCCCGGCAATCAGTGTTGAATAGATAATCGGCCGGTAACCAAAGAGCGGCTTGCGTGAAAAGACCGGGAGGATCTCGGCAATGATCCCGAGCGCCGGAAGCAGCAGAACGTAGACCTCCGGATGGCCGAAGAACCAGAAAAGATGCTGGAAGAGGAGCGGATCGCCACCGGCGGCCGGAAGGAAGAATCCAACCTGCAGGGTCCGATCAGCGAGCAACATGAAGGCACCGGCAATCAAAGGACCAACCGAAAACATGAAGAGGATCGACGCCACATTGATCATCCAGACGAAGATCGGCATCCGAAAGAGGGCCATCCCCTTGGCACGCAGACTGAGCGTCGTCGTCATAAAGTTGATCCCTCCCATGAGCATCGACACAAACTCCAACGCGACGGCCAGGATCCAGAGATTCCCTCCCCAGACAACCCCCGTATAACCCGGTTCGGCCGAGAGGGGGGGATAGATCGTCCAGCCACCCGCAAACGCCCCGCCGGGGACAAAAAATGAAACAATGAGAACAACAGTGCTGAGGAAAAAGGTCCAATAGGAGAGCCTGTTGAGCCGCGGAAATGCCATATCCCGCGCGCCAATCATGAGGGGCAGCAGAAAATTGCCAAAACCCGAGAGAAGGATCGGCATCGCAACCCAAAAGACCATGATCGTCCCATGCATCGTGACAAACATGTTGTATTGATCCGGACCGACCTGTCCAAAGCCGGGGACCGGTTCATTCGGCCAGGCGAGTTGATGACGAAAGAGGTAGGCGAGATATCCCCCGACAAGGGCCATCAAAAGGCCGGTGATGAGATACTGTTTCCCGATCGTTTTGTGATCGAGAGAGAAAACATACCTTCTCCAGAAACCCTGTTTTTCCGTCACGGCACCTCCAAGAGAGCGGCTGTCTCTTCTTTAACCCACTTCTCAAAATCCGGCTGATTAAGGACATGCAATTCACCCTTCATCATTCCATGCCCGCTCCCGCAAAGCTCCGCACAGGCGAGTGGAAAAACGCCTGTCTGCGTCGCCTCAAACCAGCCCCGGATCGTTCTCCCGGGGACTGCGTCCTGTTTTAAGCGGAGGTGGGGAATCCAGAGACTGTGGATCACATCAGCCGCCTCCAGTTCAAAAACAATCTTCCGGTTCACAGGAACGACCAACTGATTAACAGCCTGGATGTCATCGGCGGAATCAAACTGCCCATCCGCCCCCGGGTGGGTGATATCCCAGACAAACTGCCTCCCGCGAACCCGGACCTTGTAGTCCGCAATCGGCAATTGCTGTTTAATCTCCTCCCAGACAGGGGCCTGAACAACCTCGATGGCAAGATCAAATCCGAGGATCAGGGCCACAGGGAGCAGAATCCAGGCTAGCGCCTTGAGGGAGGTCCCGGGCTGGTAGGTCGCCGATCGGCCGGGGCGCCGCCGATACTTGAAGATAAAAAAGAGAAAAACCACTTCCGCCAGGACAAACCAGGCACCGACGATATAATAGATGGTCCGGATGACATGATCGATCGCGCCGCCGTAGGTTGAGATGTTTTCGGGTAGCCAGTCCAGCATAGAGTCGTGTATTGATAGGTGATTTTACAAAAAACGATATGATTTAGATCATGAGAGGATGTGAGTTTTTATGATAATTTTTTTACCTTTAAAACTCCAAAAAAGCATGTAAAATGGAGTCATGTACGCCAGATTACTTCATCCGCCGAAGGATAAAAGCCTGTTCTTGTTAGGTCCTCGGGGGACCGGTAAAACGAGTTGGGTCAAGTCAACTTTTCCTTCCGCCATCTATCTTGACCTCTGAATATTTCGAACGTTGCTCGAGAATGTGCCATTGAGAGAAAGGTTGTTGAAAATTATTTTTCAATCCTCAAGGACTTGCTTATTTCTTATGAGCTTCCTGTTTTTTCCAAGAGGGCCAAGAGACGGGTGGTCTCTCATCCCAAATTTTATTTCTTTGATGTCGGCGTCTTTCGCACACTACGCCCGATGGGGCCACTGGATTCCCCCGAAGAGGCTGAAGGCCCCGCACTCGAAACTCTTTTTTTACAGGAGCTGATAGCCTTGAATGATTATTTGGACCTTGGGTATACCATCAACTATTGGCGCACTTCCAATGACCTCGAAGTCGACTTCGTCCTCTATGGAAAAAGAGGGATCAAGGCTTTTGAAATCAAACGAACCGGAAAACCCTCTCCCTCACACTTCTCCAGTTTGAAGGCCTTTCTCCGAGATTACCCGATGGCCCAGGCCTATTTTGCCTATGGTGGTGAACGAAGGATGAAGGAGAGAGAGATCCAGATCTGGCCAATCGCTGATTGTTTGCGGGATCTCCCTGGAATCCTTTGATCCAATTCACTTGAATGCAGAAATTCCTGTAATCTCCTGCCCTAAAATCAGCGTGTGGATGTCATGGGTCCCTTCGTAGGTGTAGACGCTCTCGATATTCATGAGGTGACGGATCACGGGATATTCGTCGATGATCCCGTTGGCACCGAGGGTCTCGCGGGCGAGACGTGCGATCCGTCGTGCCATCGCGATGTTGTTCCTTTTGGCAAGACTCACCTGCGTGTGATGAAGTTTCTCCTGCTCTTTCAGACGTCCGAGCTGGAGGGCCAGCAACTGAGCCTTTGTGATCTCGGTCAACATCTCCACCAATCGCTCCTGAACAAGCTGAAAGGAGGCAATCGGTTTGCCAAACTGGATCCGTTCCTTTGAATAGTTCAAGGCGGCCTCATAACAGGCAACGGCCGCCCCGATCCCGCCCCAGGCGATGCCGTAACGGGCCTGATTCAGGCAGGTCAGTGGCGCCTTGACCCCGAGCGCCTCAGGTAACCTGTTTCTCTCCGGCACAAGACAATCACTGAAGACAAGTTCGCCTGTATCCGAGGCTCGCAGTGAAAACTTCCCCTTCATCGCAGGTGCCGTAAAACCGTTCGTCCCTTTTTCAACGAGAAAACCGCGGACCTCCCCCTCCTGATCCTTCGCCCAGACAACCGCAACATCCGCAATCGAACCGTTCGTGATCCACATCTTGGCACCATGGAGCACCCACTGGTCCTTTTTCCTGACCGCCCGGGTGATCATGCCAGAAGGATCCGAACCATGATCCGGCTCCGTCAATCCAAAACAGCCGATCGCCTCTCCTTTGGCGAGCCGCGGGAGCCATCTTTTTTTCTGCTCCTCCGAGCCGTAGCGCCAGATCGGGTACATCACGAGCGAGCCGGTCACCGAACAAAAACTCCGGATGCCACCATCTCCCCGCTCTAACTCCTGAAGCAGGAGGCCATACGCCACACTGCCCAATCCCGCCCCTCCGTATTCCCTCGGAAGGCTCGCACCAAGGAACCCGAGGGCCGCCATTTTGGGAATCAGCTCACGCGGGAAAGTCCCCTCACGGTGATGCTCCGTAATAATCGGCAAGACCTCCTTCTGTACGAACTCGCGTGCCGCGTTCTGGACGAGGATCTCCTCTTCACTCAAGAGCCCCTCCATCTGGTAAAAATCAGGACAGGATAGTCTTGTCATAACCAGCTCCTTGCGATTTCCATCGCCTTTAAGTTTTCATTTCGAATCGCCTCATTTCTGATTTCACCGATCACCTCAAAAAACGCCTCTTGCGGGACCAACGGGACCAAACGGATCAACGATTGGAGTGCAGCCGTTATCAAGCTCTTGTTGGAAAACCGCTTGGGATCAATCGCGATAACCTTGGCCGGTGTCTCCAACGAAAGCCCCTCCCTCGCAATAACCAGTGAATTCTTCTCCATGACCGGCAGGACTTTTCGGACCTTCGCCAGACCCTCTTCCGAGAGGATAATGACGGCATCCGGTTTATCAACCCCCAGATATTCAACCTCCTCGGAACTCAAAATCATCTCCGAGACGGAGTGCCCCGATTGGACGGTGATCGGAAAATCATCCTTTTGCGAGACATGAAGCCCGCACTTGAGTGCGGCATTCCCGAGATAACCGGCCGAGGAGACGATCTTCATGCCGGCGCTCCCGGCAAGGATGAGTCGAAACGGCTCCTGGGGAAGACGATGTTCAAACTTCTTTGCGATCACAATCGGTCTCGTGACAGCGGTTTCCCCCTCCGATCCTTTTCTGCCGGCACGGAGTGTGCAACTGTATTCCGGCAGACACTCCTCCCTCAAAACGCCCAACTTCATCCCGAGCTTTTCAATCTCCGCCTCCATCGCCGGTTTTTTAAAATCGTTCATCGGCATGTAATAGGCGGTGCAGACCTCCCAGACATCGAGAAAAGCAAACCCCTCAGACCGCATCGCCAGGGCGATCGTTTCATCGAGGTCTTTGTCGAAGGCGAGTTTTCGCGCAACGAAAGGAGAACCGGCTGCCTCAACCAGTTTGGCCAGATCAAACCCACGTTCCAGATGCCCCCCCGGTGTCGTTCGCGTCTTTGATCCAAAAAATGAGGTGACGCTATGCTGGCCACCCGTCATCCCAAAGTTGAAGTTGTTAAATGCGATCACCTTGATGCCGATATTCCTCCGGGCGGCGTTGATGAGATGATGCCCCCCGATGCCACAGCCGCCATCTCCCACCATCACAAAGACATTGAGGTCGGGGTTGGCGAGCTTGATACCGGCGGCGTAGGTAAAGGAGCGACCATGGAGGCCATGAAACGTGTGGATGTTGAAGAAGCTGTCGACGAGCCCCACACACCCGATGTCGGAGACCATCACCGTTCGTCGTGGATCGGCCTCGACCTTTTGAAGCGCACGGTTGATCGCCTCGATCACCTGGACATGCGAGCAACCAGGGCAGAACGGATACGGCTTTTTCTCTTCATTAATGTACATAACTTAGTAACCTCTCAAAAAGGACCAGATGCAAGGCAGGCCGCCGAGGCGCGACCGGAGCGTACTTTCGTGGTACGTGAGGATCGCGACCGAGGCGGACAACACCGCAGATGGGCCTTTTTGAGAGGTTACATACATCTCATTAACTCCTCGGGGGTGATCATTTTACCATCAATACGCGTCACCGACTGGACCTTCTTGTCAGGCAGAACGGACCTGATCTCGGAAAAATACTGACCGAGATTGTGTTCCGGAACGATAATGTTTTCACAAGAGGCGGCTGCCTTTCTTATCCCGTTCTGCGCGACGGGCCAGAGCGAATGTACGACAAGAAGAGACACCTTCTTCCCCCGGCGACGCAGCTGTCTCACAGTCTCCCGGGCCGTTCGGGCCGCCAACCCATACGCAATAATCAATGTCTTCGCCCCCTCCTCCAAGTCTTCCTTGAGATACTCCAGTTCACTCCGATGCGACTCGATCTTCTCACTCAGATGACGGAGTGCCCGTTCCTTCTTTAACGTATCGGTCGCCAGAAATCCGCGCTCATCATGAATCGAGGTGTTGACACGTGAGTGAAGGTCTCCTCCCATTGCAAGGAAAGGGGGAACCTCTGAACCCTCCTTATAATGGTAAGGAAGAGACGGCTCTTTGCCGACCGTTCGATAGAGCGTCAAGGGAGCTTTATAATCCGAAGCAGAGACCGTCGCCTGGTTCATCACAAGCTCCTTGCAAGTCATGAGAAAGACCGGTGTCCGAAACTTCTCCGCCAGATTGAAACACTCCATCGTGAGAGAGTAGGACTCGGCCAGGCTCGAGGGGCAGAGCGCAATCACGGGATATCCCCCCGATGTAACCCACCGCACAAACTGAATATCCCCCTCGGCGCTTGTCGTTGCCGCACCGGTTGCCGGCCCCATTCGCTGCACGTTCACAATCACGATCGGAAGCTCCGCCATCTGGGCAAACCCGATGTTTTCGGAATAGAGAGAGAGGCCTGGTCCACTGCTCGCCGTCATCACCTTCATGCCCGTCGCCGAGGCCCCGAGACAAAAACCGATCGAGGCGATCTCATCCTCTCCTTCAATCACAACCCCTTGAACCTGGGGGAGAAGTTTCGTCATCGCCGCGAGGATCCCTGAGGCGGGTGTGATCGGATAGCCGGCAAAAAAGCGACAGCCGGCATCGACCGCCGCACGGGCAATCACCTCACTACCGGTAACAAGTTCAAGCCCACTCGAGGTCATTATCAATTCCCCCTTAAGGCATTACACCGATGACACAGGATCAACCAAACCTCAATGTTTTACGTCATCAAGAGAAAACCTTGATGAAGCAATCTCAATGAGACCCAAAAAATCAGAGCGGAGGTGACCCGTTGAAGAATCAGTTTGGGTAGCCTCTGTGAACCAAGACGGCTTCCAATCGCTCCCCCCACGAGGACCGCCAAGGCCAACGGCAAAAGGAGTTCGAGGGGAGGAACGGTCGCCTCCTTGGCAAACTGACCGATCAGGCCAGAAACCGAATTAACCAGGATAAAGACGCTCGACGAGGCGGCCGTCTGCTTGGCATTGGTCCATCCCAAAAAGTAGAGGATCGGTGAGAGAAAAATCCCTCCTCCAATACCGACCAGACCGGCAAGCCCCCCCAGCAGAAAACCAAGCGGAAGCCCTACGAGCCAAGAACTCTTCCAGGAAACATTACTTCGAATTGTAAAGGCCGACTCCGAAAGAAACATCCGGAGCGCAGCGGCAAGTAATGAAAAACCGAGCAGGAGTTGGAACATTTCCTTCTGAACAAGGACCGTCCCTCCCCAATAGGCGGCCGGAATCGACGCGACAATAAACGGCACTGTCTTCTTGAATGAAAAGTGCCTCTCCTTGATAAAAAAATAACTGCCGCCCGTAACGACAACCAAATTACAGAGAAGGGCAACCTTCGGGATCATGATGTGAGGAAGCGAGAAGAGAACGAGTAAGGCGAGGTAGGTCGATCCACCCCCAAAGCCGGCCATCGAGTAGATGAAGGCGGTTGCAAAAAATAAAGGGACAAGGGCCCACAAAGAGTCCATTTTAGTGACCTCCCCCCCTCATCATATTGTAGAGGTGCAGCACATTGGGAAAGATTGCCTGGATCGATTCGACGACTCCCTTGGAGGAGCCGGGGAGCGTAATAAAAAGCGTTCCCCCTCGTACCCCGACAACCCCGCGGGAGAGCATCGCGTACGGCGTCCTCCTCTGGCCAAATCCCCGCATCGCCTCGGCAATGCCGGGGACCTCACGCTCGATTATCTCGCTGACCGCCTCAACCGTTACATCTCTTGGGCCAAGCCCCGTCCCGCCCGTTGTCAGGACCAGTTGAATCCCCTCCTCGAACCATCCTAGAAGCTTCTGGCGGATTTTTTCCCGATCATCCGGAACAATTTCATAATGAAGAACCTTGACGGGAAACCGTCCCATCTCCTCCACAATCATTTTGCCGGATTTGTCCGATTTCTTGCCATCCGAGACACTGTCTGAAGTAACCAAAACGGCTGCGGTCAGCGGCTTAAGAAAGGTCTCCCCATAATCACTCTTCCCTCCCCTCTTCTCGACAAGTTTGGTTTCACCGATCACGACCTCCTTGTCGATCCCTTTGAGCATGTCGTAGACCGTCAACGCCGCAATCGTGGCAGCGGTGAGTGCCTCCATCTCAACACCGGTTTTGGCAATCGTTTTGGCCTCCGTTCTGATCCGAATCTCGTTTTCGCCTTTGTTGAAGGTGACACCGACAAAGTCCAGATGAAGTGGATGGCAATAGGGAATCAGTTCGGCAGTCTTTTTGGCGGCGAGAACCGCCGCCGCCCTGGCGACATTGAGGACATCCCCCTTCGGTGTCTCTCCCCTAAACGCCTTTTCAATCGTCTCGGTGCTGGCCAGGATCCGTGACTCAGCGACAGCCGTCCGGAGCGTCTCAATCTTTCCAGAGATATCGATCATGAATAACCTCCTTTACCCTCCAATCCCGTACATGCAGGGCGTCCTTTCTTCTTCCCACTGAGCAAAATTAAAATGGCTCTCCCGTTTTCCCTGCATAAGGTCCGCGATTTGTCGGGCAATCGCCTCATCGGAACAGTCCGGATCCCTCAACAGATCTCTCAAGGAGAATCTCCCGTCATAGGCCAAACAATCCTGGAACCTTCCATCGGCCGAGATCCGGATCCGGTTACACCGCTCACAAAACGGCTGTGAAACGGGAGAGATGAAGCCGATCTCTGTTTCAAGTTCAACGACCCGATAATAAACAGCCGGGCCGCTTCCCCTCCGAAGCAGAATGGGGAGAAGTGTGTATTTTTCCGCAAGCCTTTCCCGAATCTCTCCGCAAGAAATGAAAGCTTGAGTCCTCTCACGGGCCGGGCCGATCGGCATCAGTTCGATCAGCCGCAGGATAAACCCTCGATTGACACAAAAGAGAAGGAGATTTTCGACTTCATCATCATTGAAACCTTTTTGGAGAACCGTATTGATCTTAATTGGAAAAAATCCAACCTTGCGAGCTACTTCGATGCCCTTCAGCACCCCTGAAAGATCGCCCCAACGGGTCACTTGTCTGAATTTTTTGGCATCGAGTGAATCGAGGTGAATATTGATTTTTTTCAGTCCTGCACCTCTCAGATCCTGGGCATACCTTTTTAAAAGAATTCCATTGGTTGTCATCAGAACTTCCTCCAACTGAGGAATTTGGCAAAGTTTGCGGACGAGATCTGGAAGATTTTTTCTCACAAACGGCTCTCCTCCCGTGAGCCTTACCCGGCGGATCCCGAGCGAGACG
The DNA here is from genome assembly GCA_016180855.1 of Deltaproteobacteria bacterium. NCBI lineage: Bacteria > Pseudomonadati > Myxococcota > Myxococcia > Deltaproteobacteria bacterium. The sequence goes on from JACPAL010000012.1 coordinate 29,464, forward strand.
AGGATTCGAACGAGCCGTTCTATCTCCTCAAAAGTAAGAAGGTGGAGAGAGGGGCTTGCCCTGAGCGACGACGAGCGAAGCGAGGAGGAGTCGAAGGGCATGCAATACTCACAACGCAGATTGCAACGTTCGGTGACCGAAAGGCGAAGATAATCAATCTTTCGTTTAAAGAGGTCCGATAACATCGGTTGCCTCCAGTTCTCGCAAATCACCCTCGGTGTTGACATTCCAGGCCAATTTCCCGTCGATCGGGACCCAAACGATGTTATTAACTTCGCCGCAAAGCCCTCTCAAGGAGAGTCGTCCCTCTCGGAGAAAGCGACCGAACAGTGGCAGAAGTCTCCGCGAATAGAGGGCCATCAGATATTCCCGATTGTTCTCCCAAACCGGGACCGCCGCATCCGCCCCCTTTCCCTGTTCAATGATCTTGCGAATCACCTCTTCACTGAGAAGCGGCATGTCACACCCCACGACAAAGAGGGTGTCATTAGAGGTCTGACGAAACGCCGTGTAAATTCCACCGAGCGGACCTTTGTAAGGTTCAAGGTCGCGTAGTAATGGCAGGTGGAGACGCTCGTACTCGGCAGGGTTGTTGGTCACAATGACCAGTTTCTGAAACAAGGGTGACATCACATTAACCACTCGATCGATTAACGGAATCCCCTCATACGTGGCGAATGCCTTGTTCGAACCGAACCGGCTGGAACGCCCCCCCGCGAGGATGACGCCGGTGATCGGGACGACTGGAAGGTTTCTCTTCCAGATCGGGACCTTTTGTTTGATCTCTTCAATCAGAAACCGACAGGCCTCAAAAGCCTCGTGACGATGGGCCGAAGAGACCGCGACAACAACCGACACCTCACCGATCGGCACCCAGCCAACCCGATGAACAACGGAGACCTTTCGCAGGGGTGATCTTTTTTTGGCCTCTTCCACAATCTCACAGAGCAATTTCTCCGTCATCCCTTTGTAGTATTCATAACGGAGCCCTTTAATCCCCGGCTCCTCCCGGACCGTCCCGATAAAATGAACGGAGGCACCCGCCTTCTGATCAGCCACAGAGGCCAGAACGTCAGAGACATCAATAGACCCTTCAGTAATTTGAATCATCTTAACCTCCGCTTGTGGGCGGGATAAAGGCCAGTTCATCCCCGCCTCTGATGACCGTCTCCGGAGCAACGTATTCGTTGTTCAAGGCAAAACGGGTCGATCTCAAAAACTGGCAGGCAAGTCTTGAATCTTTAAAAAGAGAGAGGAAGAGCGTGCGGGCTTGCACAGGCTCATCCATTTCAATCTCCTTCTCGGATTCATGAAAATAATCCCGCAGGATAGAAAAAAACAGCAGACGGACCTTCATGCCCCCTCCTTAAATAATTCAAACAGAACCGGTTCACCTGTCCGAATCGTCCCCCTGGAAACTGGAATGATGAGAGTCGCATTCGAGCAGGCGAGCGTCTTGAGTTGTGCCGATCCCTGCACACCCGCGGAGATCGCCTCGTATCGGCCGTCTTTGTACGCCACGACGCCGCGGAGATAGGTCTCGCGATCGGAAGACCCTTTGAATTCTTCCATCGCGATCGCCGTCTTTCTCACGGGAAAGCATTCGTCCATCCCCATCATTCTGAGGAGGGCCGGACGAACAAATCGCTCAAAGACGATCAAGGCCGAAACGGGATTACCTGGAAGTCCGAAAATGAGTTTTTCCCCAACGGTCCCGAAGAGGAGTGGCTTGCCCGGCTTGATCGCCACCTTATGAAAGTGGATTTTGGCACCAATCTCGTCCAGGATTTTTGGGACAAGATCAAGATCCCCTGCCGAGACACCGCCGATCGTGAGAAGAACCTCTCCTTCTAATCCCTCCCTGATTCGGCTTGTCAGAAGGTCCGGCTGATCGGAGACGACGGCAACAGACTCCGGCGGAACACCCGCTTCACGAAGCGCCGCCACGAGGGTCGGCCCGTTACTGTTATAAATTTTTGCTCGTTGCAGGGGGGCACCGATCTCGACCAGTTCATTTCCGGTCACAACGATTCGAACCCGCGGCCGCCGGAAGACCGAAACTTCGGCAATCCCCAACGCAGCAAGAAGTGATATCGTCCGTGAGGTTATCAAAACCCCATGCCGCAAGACCACCTCGCCTCGTCGAACATCTTCCCCCTTTTTTCGGATATTCTCCCCCTTGGAGACCTCATGATCAATCACTAGAGAATCCCCGTTCGATACTGACTCCTCAAAAGGAACGACGGCATCAGCCCCCTCGGGTACCGATGCCCCTGTCATGATCCGAACCGCTTGGCCTAAACGAACCCGAGGGGGCTCTACATTACTGCCAGCCTCTACACTTCCAATCACCTTGAACAAAACCGACGTCCTGTCGAAGGTTTCTTCACTACGAACCGCAAAACCATCCATCGCTGCGTTATCAAAGAGTGGCAGGTCAACAGGAGCCTTTACCGGGAAGGCGAGGATGCGCCCTAAAGCCCGATCCAACGGCAGAACCTCGGGGCCTGATGATAAAACAAAACTCTGAATTGTTCTCTGTGCTTCTTCGGCAGAGAGCATGGCGACGTTCCTTTCCAATTCCATCCACCTTAATCCCGCTTGATGCGGAACCTCGGCGCGACTTCGGGAGGCGGGACCGTTTCCAATCCCACCCTGCCCCACCCTTCATGCCAGATCAAAGACCCGGTTTAGAAAGATGGAGTCGGATTCGTTTGATTATGAAAGACCTACCTTCTTCTTAACCTCGTCGGTCTCCTGATCGACCTCTTTTACTCCCTTTTTAAAATTTTTGAAAAACTCAGCAATACTCGATCCCAGTTTCGGCAATTTGCTCGGTCCAAAAATCAACAACGCAATCGCTACGACAGCGGCTATCTCCCAAGGTCCAAGGCGCATAATTTTATCCTCCTCATCAACTAGCTAAGTTTAATAAAACAAGCACCCCTCCAAAATGACTCCTGACAGCAGGAGAGGTGATCTTCGTCAGGTACAATCTCAAGGAATCACAATAACTTTGAGCCATTAGCAACAATGTTCATACCGTTCTGGGGGCACCTTTTCCATCTGGCGGTAGACCTCCGCAATCTCCCCTGCACTCATGAGGTGGTCCATCGCCGGATAGAGAATCTTCTCTTCCTTGAGGTTATGCTGGGACAGAACGGACAAAAGCATCGCCTCCTCGGAGTCGGTCTCAGGACTCCCTTTGGCCACCTGCGCATGGATTGCATCGAGCGCCTCGTGGATCTGCCGGTGCTCCGCACGCATGACTGACGTGGGGCCTGTCTTGGGGTTCACCCCGCTTTTTCTTTCAAAGAGCGGGAATAGGATATCCTCTTCCCAAATAATGTGACGTTGGAGGCCGAATTTGAATTCGACGAACGCCCGTTTCGCTTCCGTGAAATTTTTCCTCTTCAGTTCCTGAAAAGTTTTGAACAGAGAGCCCAATCGGTCATGATCCGCCTCGAAATATCCTTTCACCGTTATTTTTGTGTTCATCAACAGCCTCCTTGTTCCATGCCGCATTCAAAATCGGTCGCAGAAACCGGGATTGGTTTCCATGCGGTCACCTTCTCCGGTGTCACTTCAAATCGCGAACATTCCTCGTCAATAAACTGTTGCAAGGTCTCACCCAGCATCCGATAAAAGGGATGCCGCGCCTCCTGCTTCAGAAGGTTCCCTAAAAACGGGGCCCAACGGCCAAGATGATCGTGAAGAAATTTCGCCGCCGCCTCATGGCAAAGCTCTGCCTCTTCCGTTCGACCATTCTTCCGCGCATGCTCTTCCTTCAGAACGATCCAACTCATCCATTCAAGCTCGGCGCCGATGAAGTCGATTCGTTGGTGCGCCTCCGGCGCTACTTCAAACCCGAACGCCCTATAAAAACCGGCGATATCCGCCAGACTTTGTGTTTTGGCAAAAACCTCCTGATCGCCGTACTCAGTTTCATAAGGGGAAATTCCTCCGGCGACCGTGAGCGAGAAGAGCCGGGCCTGTTCCGAACGGAGTTCTTCCAAATCCGGATCGGGAAGATGAAAGGAGGCGGCGAGCAATTGATACATCTCTGCCTTGGAATTCATTGGAGCCTCCTCAAATATTCCGCAAGATCCTTGAAATCCTGCTCGGCCACCTGACCTTCAAAGGAAGGCATTGTCGAGGTGAGAGTCTTCGGGTCAAAATAACCGGGCGCCGGAACAACCACAGCACTCGGATTTTTAACCGACTCCAACAGATATTCAGCGCGATGAATCAACCCCGCGTAACTTAAATCCGGACCGACGTCATTCATCGCCGCTTGGTTGGGGAAATTGTGGCACAGATTGCATCCCATCTCGGCCGTCAACTGTTTACCATGTTCCGGATCAGCGCCCGGGATCGGACCGATCATGAACGATTGCAGATAATCTTTGTGAACCGATTCCCCCTCCAGTTTTAGAAACCGCCAGCGACTTAATCCCTTCATTCCGTTCCGCTCACCGCCGGAGCCGTCCCAAACGGCAAAGGTGATCGGGATCACACCTCCCTTGGAGGAGCTTAGATCAACCGCCGTCTCTTGTACCGATCGGGATCGCTTCAGAACAACTGACCAGCGTCCATCTTTCCAGATCCCTTTTCCGTTCAACTGTTTGGAGGAAACCGATGTAAGGGTTCCAAAACCTTCCGAGACGAGATTCTCGACAGGACTCCTATGTTCATATGCCGACAGGGGATTACCGGCCTCTTCTCCGGTTCGATGATTAACAGGATAACCAGCTTCGAGGGGATCGCGGCGGAGGATCGGGCTTCGCCCGTCCGAAGCCGAGGGGTTAGGGGGGATGGGGCCCTCGTCCCGCGAAGCGGGATGGGGCAGCGATCCCCCCTCCCAGGATGATTTCCAATGCCAGATATTGACCGGATGCCCCGCGCTTCCCATCCCTATATAAGGAATCGGTTTCCCCACGCCAAAATCGATCGGAAATCCCAGCGCAACCGCATCTCGAAACCGAGTCACACCCGATTCGAGGGTGTCGCGGGTCGGATCATCCCAAGAGATTAGAAAGCCAACCTCTTTGCGGCTCACTAGAGAGCGAACAGTGATCTCCATTTTTTTCATCGAGGAAGCTCGGGGAGCGACTGAAACCTGCGACCCAAGCGGGATCTGAAAACCCGTCGCCGTCTGCCAGGCCGGGTCAAACGGATCATTCGGAATCTCACCCTCAAACGACTTCGCTGAAATCAGATCTCCCTCTTTTTGAAGTTTCTCCAGCAGGAGTTGTACCTCCGGATCCACCTTGGTTGGATGACACCCACCCAGCAGTAGTGATAAAAAAAGATTGCTGAGAATGATCCTAGATGCAAGGCGCCTGACAAAAAAGATCCGAGGCGTACTAGAAAGTACGTTGAGGGTTTTTTGAGGAAGGCAACGAAGCAGATGGGGCATTATCAGCAATCTTTTAAACAGCATTGGTTCTCTCCTTGGGCCGTAGATAAGTTGGTTCTTCGACCGTTGTTCGAAAAATCTCTTTTCCGTCCTCTCCAAAGGCGATGACCGTATCGTTATAGAGTGTGAACGGCTTGCCATGGACTATCGTCTCAAAGAGCTTCGGCCCCTCTTCAATGTCGTAACGAAAGACGATCTCCTGACTTCGGCGGAACAGTTGCAACACCGCCAACAGTTCGCGATCGGGCGCGAGATATCGGTCAACCGCCTCGTCGACACCCGGTCCAAACATTTGATGCAGGTAGTTTTTGGGGACCCAGCGCGGCGGAATGTAATAAATATTCGGTTCAGTGCCGAATTGCGGGTAGAGGGGCAAGGCAATCTTTGCCACCTTGATCAAGTAATACAACGGGTGTTGCCGATTTTCAGCCCAAGAGCCATCCGGCTGAACATCGACTAGTCCTTGCAGTCGGATCTGCCCGACACAGGCCGACATGCACCGGGTCTCCATCCGTTTTCCTTTCAGGAGTGGATCCTTCCCCTCAATCCGGGGATAACAGCCGATACATTTTTCGGTCACCCGAGTCTCGGCGTTGAACATCGGTTTCTTGTAGGGGCAGGCCTCCATGCATTTTCGGTAACCCCGGCACCGTTCCTGATCGACCAAAACGATTCCGTCTTCCGGTCTTTTGTAGATCGCCTTGCGCGGACAGGCGGCAAGACAGGCGGGATAGGTGCAATGATTGCAGATCCGCTGGAGATAAAAGAACCATGCCTTATGTTCGGGAAGAGAAACCCCCTCCCCTGAAAGGCCTAACGAACCACCTGAATTGTATTTTGTGGAGGTATCTTCGTACAGATTGGGGGCCTTCCACTCCCGATCCTCCGGAAGATACCCCAAGACCCGTTCGCCATGAGGAGCCGCCTCGAAGATTGTCTTTTGTCCTTCCGGATCCGCTTTCGCGAGCATCGCAAGAAGTTTGACGTCCCAATTGCGCGGGTAGCCGCCGTACGGTTTGGTTTCGACGTTGTTCCACCACATGTACTCTTGCCCCTTGGAAAAGGTCCACGTCGACTTGCAGGCCATCGAGCAGGTTTGGCAAGCGATACAGCGGTTGATGTTAAAGACGGCAGCAAATTGCCGCTTGGGATGGGCCTCCTCATACGGGAAATCCATCTCCCGGCCTATCTGCCAGTTGTAGACTTTAGCCATGGCGCACCTCGTCGATGATGTTTTTCACAAATGTCTCTCCCTTCTTCTGAAGGATGTCGTATGTCCCCCGATAATAAGGCTCGTGGAAGAGGGCGAGGATCTCGTCATCCGCCCAGCCGATCATCATGTATTCCTCAATGAAGGTCCGTGCCATTTCACGGTAGAAACTGTTGTCCGCCGGCACGTCGAAAAATGCCTGCACAATCTCAAGGGGGTCGTCTGATTCGACCTCAGATTTTTTTGACAAATCCGCCATTCAAATACCTCCGCATTTCAACGTTCTCATCGCCCGGTGTGCGACCGGTCGTTGCCCCTTCCCATTTTCCATGTCCCCCCAAGCCGCCGTCCTCCGCCTTGACGACCCGGACAAGTGTCTCCTTCGGGACGGTATTGATCATGTGGTTGTCCGCCTCGCCCCCGAACAAAAACCGCTGTCCGATCTTTGCCTTGTGAAAAAGCGTGTCTGTCTGATGCATCGGCATCGCCCACTCGCGCGTGATGCTCTGCTGAGAGCCATAGCGAAAATTCGCCTGATAACCGGTCTCCGAGAGGGCACGGCCGTCCGGTCGAGACTCATGCGCCTTGACCGTCTTTTCCGTCGCGATCCAGGTTCCATGCTTGATCATCACCACATGGTACGGATAGGCCGGGTTGTATTTCGCGCGAAGCATCAGCCGGGCGACCTTGTAAAACGGATCGTCCGGTTTCCAACCGATGTACGGTCGGTCAGCCGGGTTCGCATCGACATAGACATAATCGCCGTCGCTGATCCCAAGATCCTTCGCCGCCTGCGGGTTGATGTGAATCTGGTGATCCGCCGCATCCGGTTGTCGTTTGTCCTCCCGCAACTGGTCGGCAAAATTACTCGCCCAAACCCGGTTCCAAGTGACGTTCGACCACTGTGAATGGACGGTATGCCGGGTCTTCGGAGTCACACAGTAAAAATGAAAACCCTGTTTCCAGAGAGGATTGACAGTCGCCTTCACTTGTTGCCAAGGCAATTTGATATTCCGGACATGCCGCGCCTCCGCATCCATCTCATCGGGCGACAATCCGTAATTTTCGGGACGGACCATCGGGTTCGATGAGACAATCGCATTCGGCAGATATGGCGTCGCCTCCGGCCCTTCACGATGCACAATGAAATTCTCGCCATATTCGATCGCCTCCGGAATATCGCAATAGCTGTTCAGCCGGCCGGTATCGGTGAAGAAAGGCTTATTTTCGTTCACCTGTTCCCAGAGAGGAATGCGCGGGTAGGTTCGGAACAACATCAACGCAGCACCCGGTTCACCGTATTTACCGGAGATAATATCGTCAAACTTGTAGCCATGAAGTGTCATTGAGGCATCGAGCAATCTTTGGATATAAACCTCCGTCTTCCCCTCAAGGGCAAATTTCCAGTAGTCGGCAAATCGATTGTCTTTCAGTATTTCTCCTAGACGTTTTGCAACACCCGCCAGAATTTGGACATCATCACGGGTGTTGACGGGCGGTTTTAAGGAACCTTTCCAAATTTGCAGGAACGGATTCGAGCAGGAGGAGGTGACTTCAAAATTTTCGATCTCCGCCCACCAGCTGGCCGGAAACGCGATATCGCAATATTCGATCGTGCCGTTCAGTTCGATGTCGGTCACCGCAATCATGTTGCAGGTGGGGAGAACATTTTTGATCACCTGATACGCCCACTTGGAATTGTTGATGTGATTGACGTTCGTGAACCACATCCCCTTGGTCGGCGTCGGCATATGCGTCTTGCCTGTAAACATCTTGCGACCGAATTTCGGGGTTTCGACAACCAGCGGATGATCGCCATGCGCCCAGTAGGAGGCCCCTTCATCAAGGGCATAATTTTTGACGGGCACTTCTTTGCCCGGCGTGCGCGAACTGAGGGCAGGATGAAACGGATCTTCAGCGACCCAAACTCCAAGCCCGGCACCAACACTCGGCGCGGCCTGAAAATTGGCCGATTTGTAGTTCCCCGCCCAGGTGAATGAACCGGCCCCATGCTGGCCGATGTTCCCGGTCAGCATCAGCGGGAGAAAGGTTGCTCGATTTACCTCGGTCGCGTGAAACCAGTGATTGATTCCTTCCCCGATATGAATCGCAACCGGTTTGATCGTCGCAAAATCTTTCGCCAATTGTTCGATCAGCCGTTTCGGCGCCTGCGTGATTTCAGCGACGGACTCCAGATCATAATCTTTAAGGTGGATCTTGTACGCCTCCCAGAGGGTCATCGCCTCCACCGTTTTCCCGTCGACCAGATTGATCTCCCCTTTCCACTCTAGCAGGGGATCAATCTCTTTTTTCTTTAAATGATTTCCAACATCATCCCGCGTAATCGCCTTGAACTCATTCGAGGAGGCATCCCGCACAACGTAATCTCCAAGTTTCTCGTACTGTTCTTTCGTTAAGCCCTGTTCCTTGAAACTTGCTCCCTCAGAACTTAAACCCGGCTTGTAACCAGCAAACACCTCAGAGGCGTGCAGGCGTTTTAAATTGTCCTTTCGAACAAGCAACGGCAGGTCTGTAAATTTTTTTACAAAATCTTCATCGTACCACTTTCGATCGATCAGGATCTTTGAGACTCCTAAAAAGATCGCCGCATCCGACGCCGGCCGGACCGGAAGCCAATAATCCGATTTGGTCGCAGGCGGGCTGTACTCCGGCGTGATTGTCACGACCTTGGCACCCCGCTCGATCGATTCGATAAACCAATGCGACTCCGGCATCTTGTTCTCGACCAAATTTTTCCCGCACTGGATGTGGAGCTTGGTAAACCGGAGATCGTTAAAATCGCAGTCTGTTGTCTGCAAGCCATGAACGAACGGGTAGCCAGGCGCCTGATCGCCATGCTCCGTGTAGTTATCCCAGCTTCTGCCGCCAACTGCCTTTTCTTCACCGACCCCGCGCACATGGCTGTCGAGGAGCGCCATCATGTTGGAGAATCGAAACATCCCGAATTTGCCGATCACCCCCAAGAGCCCCATGCCGCCGCGGAATTTGAGGGTTCGAATCCCCGCCCCCTCCGTCCGCTCGATCATCTCCGGGACATACCCCTCTTCTTGAAGCCGTCTCTTCCCCTCCTCACCGTTGTACATTTTGGCGATTGCCATCATCGCCTGCGCCGCCAGGTCAAACGCCTCATTCCAGTCAATCACCTGAAGTTCATCAGAACCGCGGCTGTCGAATTTGTACTTCTTCTTCAGCTCCGGGGTCAGATACGGAAAACTGTCTTTCGCCCATTCCCTCCAACCTTTTCTTACAACGGGGTTTTTAAGACGGTTCGGGCCGTACATCCGTTGCGCAAGCGTGTACCCTTTCGGACACATCCGAGGATTCCAGTTGCAGGACGCCTTGTTGCCGTACAGATCGCCGTATCGCTGAACATCGTAATTCTGTTCCGTTCGTATTAAGACTCCGTTCCGGACAAATGCGCGCACCCGGCAGGCATGGGTGTCGTTGGGAGAGCAGACAAAGGTAAAGCTCGAATCGTACTTGTATTGGTTCCGATAAACCTTCTCCCATCCGCGCTCCGGATAAAATTCAAGGGGATTATCAACACCGACAATCGGCTTTAAAAAAGAGTACGCCTGAGACGAAAGAAAGAGAGTGGCGGCTCCGCCGATTCCGACTTTTTTAAGAAACGCGCGTCGTGTGATCGGATCCATGGGGGCTCCTTTGTTTCCTGGGTCAAGATTTTCATAATAGACATTTTTTATTTTTGTCTATTATGAGATCCTGGTCATGTTATTAATGGACCTTGCCATCTATTATTAGGAAAGAGGCGTTGAGATTAATGACCGAGATCAATGGCCGACATGATTCTCATCAGGTGCCGGTTTTGTGATGAAGCTCCCCGCCGCAAGACAGCAGGGTTTTCTGGCGGAGGGGATAAGGGAGGAAAGGAGAAGGGAATATGATCCAAATTTCGCAAACGGCCGTTTACGCCCTGCAGGTCATCATAGAACTCTCCCGCCTTCGTTCCGATCATGCCGTTCGCGCTAAAGACATTCGCGGGAAAACAGGGGTCCCACTCCCCTTTCTCTCCAAGATCCTGCGACGGCTCGTCGAAAAAAAACTGCTCCTGGCCCAAAAAGGGCCTCATGGCGGATTTCTCATGGCGCTCCCCCCTGAAAAGATACATTTGAGCGACATCTTCCACGCCGCCGGCTACAACATAGAGAAGGAACGCTGCCTCCTTGGCCTGAAAAAGTGCGGCTCCGCCAACCCCTGTGCCATCCATCACTCCTGGAGTTTTGTGAAAGAGACCTTTATCTCCTGGGCCGAGAACGTGACCGTTGCTGATGTTATTGGCCTTCGCAAAAATAAATGAGTTCTAAAAATTCACCTGGGTCTGTGTGTACAGGAAGTGGGCGGTTCCGTTTGTGCCGGTCGTGCTGAAAAATTCCCCTCCCTTGAAGAGCGAATACCCGAGCAGAAAATTCACTGCCTTATTCCACTGATATTTGCCGAGCAGATCAACCTCATGACCTGCCAGACGCGAGGCCCCGCCGGCCCCCGCACGGAGCTGTGTTCCCGCAGCACGAAACAGACCGTCGATCACACGTGGGAGCAGAAAGAGATGATAGTCCAGGCTCACAACCGCCCCGTTAAACGGCTTGAGGCTGAAGGTCGGACCGGCATCGATCACGTTTTGCCAACCGACAAAATCGATGTAACCATACTTGGTGTGATTTGTCGGGAAAAGGTTATGAAACCTCTCGATCCGTGCCGTGGAAGCGTCATCGCCCGAGGCATAGTTCGCCTCCAGACCAAAACGCGGCCTTGTGGAAGTTTCAAAATTGTAACCGGCGGCCGCATGGACGGCATGTGCCAGATGATTGTTCGGTTCCGTCTTGCCGACCTGCATCGCCATCTCCGTGTTGTAGTCGATCCGGTTCTCCAGAAGATTTCCCACCATCCGGTGACCGACCGTCGCGAGCGTGAGCCCCAACCCCTGCAACGCCGATCCGTCGCCGTCGTTATCCCGGAGCAACAAGGCATATCCCTCCATCGTCATGGAACTGTTCATCTCCGAGCTCCCATAGAGGCCTGAAAAATATTCGTTCCCCCCTGCCTTTTCATTCCAGGCAAAAAAGCCATCGAGCCAGAAATGGTCCCATTCCAGGCGGAGTTTTCCGGCGTCGAACGATCGACCGATATTGCTCCAGCCAAAGGCGCCGACGAGTCGTTCGTCACCGTAGACAAGCTCCTGCCTTCCGACCTTGAGCGAGAAAGGTGATCCACCGATCTTCTGAAAATTCAGGTATCCCTGGTGAAGATCAAACACGTTGTTGCCATTGGCGGCATCACCATTGTTGGCAATCGTCGATTCCTCCTGCGCAAAGATCCGGGAGAACTGCGGCTGAATAAAGACCTGCAGCCCGTCGAGCGGTCGGGCATCGAGATGCGTTCTGGCACGTGAAAGTACAAATGAGTCGTTGTCAACCCCTCCCGTGATACCACCGTAGGCGAGCTGGCTCTCACTGCGCAAACGAAGCTCACCACCGACCGAAACCTTCTCATGCCAGGCAGACGCCTTTCCTTCGGCCTTCTCGGCAGTCCACACGAAATGCGGCATGACAAGGACCGCGAGGATCGTAATGATGATTTTTTTAGTCATAAATTCCTCCTGTTTTGAAATTCAAATTAATGGATCTTGCAGTCTATTAATCAAAAAGAGAACTTGGATAATGATCCGGATCATAAAAGCAACATGATTCTCGTCAGATCGATTAAAATTATTTCATTTTGAACAGAAATTGATATATAAGGGAGGCTCTTTCTATCTATGGGAGCCTCAAAAGAATATGACCTTGTTATTGTAGGGGCGGGATTGGCGGGGCTCACCGCCGCCTACACGCTCAAGAAACTCAAGCCCAAGACAAGCATCCTCGTGATCGAGCGATCGGGGACGGCCGGGGGACTCACGGGCAACTGGGTCGATCACCGCCTTGGGACCAACAAAAAACTCCAGATGCCGATGCATATGATCTTCAACAAGTACGTCAATCTTGTTCCTCTCGTCGAGGAGATTGGCGGCGAGATGACACCGGTTTTTCCTGGATTTACCATCATCACAGGAGATGAGGTGCGACACCGCCTCGAGATGAACGACTGGACCTCCCGTCATCTCCCTCCCCCTTTCCACTCCCTGGGGATGTTTGCCAAACTCAAACTCCCGCTCCGTTCCAAATGGGGGATGATGAAGTTGGCCGCCGTAGCCACCTATTGTGCCGACAAAATTTCACACGGAATCGTTGAACCGCCTGCCGTCCCGAATACCTTGAGCCTGGAAGGGCTGGGCCTCCTGCTTCACATGGATGCCCGCTCACGCCATTTCATGGAGGCGGTCACCCCGAGCATCTATAATACGCACCCCTGGTATACAAGCGCGCCTCGTATCGCAACGGTCATGGCGGGGACAATGACGCTCCATCGCAACGCCCTCCACTATCGTGTCTTCGCAAAAAACTATAACAGTGCCTTTATTGACCGGTTCGTGGAAAAAATCCGTCGAATCGGTGTCGAGTTCCGCTTCTGGACGGAGGCACGAAGGCTGGAAAGCGACACCGAAGGGCAGAAGATCAAGTCGGTCTGGATAAAATCATACGGCCCTGAGGCCGCCGGTTCTTCCCGTTATATGTGCGATAACTGCGGCGCCGAGAACTACAGCCTGGACCGCGCCTTTTGTACGCGTTGCGGTGTGAATACGACGCTCTCCCGAACGCGAGCCGGCCAGATCAACAAGCCGGCCAGTGAAAATCTCTGGGAGAATCCGGCAGAGGCGGGGTGTGAAGAGATCCGCTGTCATGATCTTATCACGGCGGTCTATCCCCACATGATCGCCCCTCTCCTGCCTGATAATTCTCCTCTAAGACGCCACGCGGTTGTCCGGTCCTATTTCTCCTCACGGGGGAGTCAGACCCAGCTCTCTATTGCCCGTGTCTACTATGGAAAGAGCGTCACCGATGAGCGTGAGATTACGGGGACACATAATCCGAGTTTTGCCTTTAACGGTTGCCAATCGGTCTTCAACAATTTTGGGGCCGAAGACCTCGGACATCGGGGAGACGTAATCGACGTGCTCCTCGATGTCGGTATTATCCAGGATGCCTGGAATCGCGAAGAGATCGTCCAGAGGATCATCAAAGATCTAAATCGTGTCTACCCCGCGGCAAAGCCGTCGCTCGTGGAAAATGTCTCTTTCGCAAAAATCCATCCAAAGGTTCTTTACTTGACAGAGCAAACGGCCATCACGGGGCTTCATCGATCCTTCAATACCCATCGAACCGGCGTCTCCAACTGGTATGTCGCCGGTTGTCACAGCGGCATGATCGGAATCGGCATGGAGTCGGCCGTTGAAAGCGGATTGGCGACGGTTAACTGCCTGCTTGAAGATGCCGGTCAGGCTGAAAGGGCGGAGATTCGACCTTACACCGTTCCGCTTGGGAGCCATCTCCTCGGCCTGTTCGGCCGCGCCCTCCTTGTCTGGAAGGGGCATGCCCTGGGATTGCAAAGGCTCCGCTGAATCCCGTCACCCCCCCAACACCCATCGGGTATTTTCCCACCCATTTTCTTTTCTGACCCCTCAATTTTCTGATTGATTTTATGGGGATAAGAATAGAGGCTC